>NZ_JBFTOC010000010.1:0-160110 GCF_056397785.1 Arthrobacter sp. 05L421 | reverse complement strand
GCCCTCGTGGCCGAGATGCCGCACACCCTCGCCGCGCTCGAATCCGGGCAGCTGAACGAATGGCGCGCCACCCTGCTCGTGCGCGAAACCGCGTGCCTGACCGCCGCGGACCGGTCCGCCGTCGACGAACACCTCGCACCCGACACCGGGACCCTCGCCGGGGCCGGGGACCGGCGGCTGGTCGCCACCGCCCGGGCCGCCGCCTACCGGCTGGACCCGCGCACCGTCACCGACCGCGCCGCACACGCCATGTCCGAGCGGCATGTCAGCCTCCGCCCGGCCCCGGACACCATGTGCTACCTCACCGCCCTGCTCCCGGTCACCGCCGGCGTCGGCATCTACACCGCCCTGAGCCGGCACGCCGACACCCTCCGGGCCGCCGGGGACCCGAGGGGCCGCGGGCAGGCCATGGCCGACACTTTGGTCCAGCGCTGCACGGGCACGCCGGGCGGGATCACCGGAGTCGAGATCCAGGTCGTCATGACCGACCGCACCCTCCTCCAGGCCGACTCCGAGCCGGCCCGGATCCCCGGCTACGGCACCGTCCCCGCCGGCTGGGCCCGCACCCTCATCAACGCCACCAAAGCCAACGACAGCACAGCCGGCATCGATTCACCCGGACAAAACGGCCCACAGGAATCCGGCGAGTCAACCACCGGTCCCCCTGAACCAGGCGGCACACCCGGCGGACCCCGGGGACCCGGCACGCCCAGGAGCGCCGATGCCGATGCCGATGCGAACGCTTTCACCGTCTGGCTTCGACGGCTCTACACCCACCCGCGCACCGGCGAGCTCGTCGCCATGGACTCCCGCGCCCGGATCTTCCCGCACCGGCTCCGCCGCCTCATCCAGACCCGGGACGACACCTGCCGCACCCCCTACTGCGACGCCCCGATCCGGCACCTGGACCACATCATCCCCTGGCACCACGGCGGACCCACCACCCAGACCAACGGCGCCGGCCTCTGCGAAGCCTGCAACCACACCAAAGAAACCCCCGGCTGGCGAGCCCGCCCAGCAAACCCCGCACACCCACAACTCGCGGACTCTAGACCCCGACCAGGTCCCGGGCGCAGCAGAACCAGGCACACCATCGAACTCACCACCCCCACCGGCCACACCTACCACTCCACCGCACCACCCCTCCCGGGAACGCCGTTGTCAGAACCAGCTTCCTGCGGCGATCTGCCCACGGCGGATCCGATTGCCGCAACAACGGCTCTTGACCCACGTGCGCACGGAACGGATGGGCCGGCGTCCCGGTACCGTCGCCAGCTCCGGCACCGGGCGAAGGCCCTCAGGATCCGAAAGCGTCTTTCAGTTGCGGTGGCCTAGGACCGGTAACTCGTGTCGCTGACTCGTGACGTCGGATGGGCGTGCCAGCTGGGCCTAGAAACGAGAAGTGACGACAAAAGTGCCGCCGTCGAGTCTTGCAACTCGACGGCGGCACGTCAGAACTAGTCGAACGACCGAGACTGGGCGGCTGCCCGCACGACCTGTTGCCCGCGGCCCTGAGCTCTTGCCTGGCCTCGGGTCCTCAGATCTGGACCCTCAGGACGACAACCGGGCAGGCAGCGTCCTGGGCTTGAAGGAAGGCCGCGTGGCCTCGTACGCGGTGATATCTGGTTCGTGCTTGAGGGTCAGCCCAATGTCATCCAGGCCTTCCAGGAGGCGCCACCGTGTGTAATCGTCAATCTCGAAGGGCGCCACAATGTTGCCGCACTGCACGGTCTTGGACACGAGATCCACCGTGACTTCGGTTCCGGGGGCGTTCTCAAGTTCCTTCCAGATGAGCTCGATGTCGTCCTGGGCGAGCTCGGCGGCGAGCAGGCCCTGCTTGCCGGAGTTGCCCCGGAAGATGTCGGCAAAACGGGACGACAGGACGGTCTTGAAGCCGTAGTCCTTCAACGCCCAGACGGCGTGCTCGCGGGACGAGCCGGTGCCGAAATCGGGGCCTGCCACCAGGACCGATCCCGCGCTGAACGGTGCCTGGTTCAGGATGAAGGACGGGTCTTTGCGCCACGCGGCGAAAAGCGCGTCTTCAAAGCCGGTGCGGGTGATGCGCTTGAGGTACACGGCAGGGATGATCTGGTCCGTGTCAACGTTGCTCTGGCGCAGCGGGACACCGATGCCGGTGTGGGTGGTGAACTTTTCCATGGCGGATCCTTCGGGACTGTATGGATCGGGGCTGTGTGGATCGGACTGTGTGGATCGGGGTTTGAATCCGGGCGGAGACTACGCGGCAGAAACTACGCGGCGTCGACGCGGACCGCTGCCGACTCCGGAGCGGGGTCCAGATCCGACGGCGAGCTCAGCGTGCCGCGGACCGCCGTTGCCGCCGCGACCACCGGCGAGACGAGGTGGGTGCGGCCGCCCTTGCCTTGGCGCCCCTCGAAGTTACGGTTGGACGTTGAGGCGCAGCGCTCCCCCACTTCCAGCTGATCCGGGTTCATGCCCAAACACATGGAGCAACCGGCAAAGCGCCACTCGGCCCCGAAGTCCTTGAAGACCTTGTCCAGGCCCTCGGCTTCAGCCTCGAGCCGAACGCGGGCGGAGCCGGGCACCACCAGCATGCGCACGGCCGGGTCCTTGGTCCGGCCCCGGATGACGTCGGCCGCGGCCCGGAGGTCCTCCATCCGGGAGTTGGTGCATGAGCCCAGGAACACCGTGTCCACCCGGATGTCCTTCATCGGCGTGCCGGCCTCGAGCCCCATGTACTGCAGGGCGCGTTCGGCGGCGGCCTTGGCGTTTTCATCGCCGAAGTCGTCCGGGGACGGCACCTTGGCAGAGAGCGACACTCCCTGGCCCGGGTTGGTACCCCACGTCACGAACGGCTCCAGGGTGTCGGCGTCGAGGTCCACCTCAACGTCGAACGCCGCGCCGTCGTCGGTGCTCAGCGTGTTCCAGTAATCGACGGCGGCATCCCAGTCGGCGCCCTGGGGCGCATGCGGGCGGCCGTACATGTAGTCATACGTGGTCTGGTCCGGAGCCACCAGCCCGGCGCGCGCGCCGGCTTCGATGGACATGTTGCAGATGGTCATCCGGGCTTCCATGGACAGCGCGCGGATGGCGGAGCCGCGGTACTCCAGCACGTAACCCTGCCCGCCGCCGGTGCCGATCTTGGCAATGACGGCCAGGATGATGTCCTTGGCGCTGACGCCGGGGCGCAGCGTGCCCTCAACGTTGATGGCCATGGTCTTGAACGGCTTCAGGGACAGCGTCTGGGTGGCCATGACGTGCTCCACCTCGGAGGTGCCGATGCCCATGGCCAGCGCTCCGAAGGCGCCGTGCGTTGACGTGTGCGAGTCACCGCAGACCACGGTCATGCCGGGCTGCGTGAGGCCCAGCTGAGGGCCCACCACGTGCACGATTCCCTGCTCAGCGTCGCCGAGGGAGTGCAGCCGGACGCCGAACTCCTGGCAGTTGTTGCGCAGGGTCTGGATCTGGGTGCGGCTGGTGAGATCGGCAATTGGCTTGTCGATGTCCAGCGTGGGAGTGTTGTGGTCTTCGGTGGCGATGGTGAGGTCCGGCCGGCGCAGCTTGCGCCCGGCCAGGCGCAGGCCTTCAAAGGCCTGCGGCGACGTCACCTCGTGCACCAGATGGAGGTCGATGAAAAGGAGGTCCGGCTGGGCGTTGGCTCCTTCGCCGTCCCCCTTGCGCACAACGTGCGCGTCCCAGACTTTCTCGGCCAGTGTCTTTGCCACGGCCTGCTCCCTTCACTGCGGTAAATAATGTGCGTTCTACGGACTATTGCTTCCACTGAACCAGCACAGCCAAGTAATACGCCAGCGCGTTGACTTGCATCTCAGATAATGAGACGTCAATATCATTACATGGACAATTCTAGTGGAGTCGGTGTCATCGATAAAGCGGCCCATGTGCTTGACGCACTTGAGGCTGGCCCCACCACCCTGGCGCAGCTGGTGGCGGCCACGGGACTGGCCCGGCCCACGGTGCACCGGCTGGCTCTGGCCCTGGTGCACCACAGGCTCGTGAGCCGCGACATCCAGGGCCGGTTCGTGCTCGGGAGCCGCCTGGTGGAACTGGCCTCGGCCGCCGGCGAGGACCGCCTCATCGCCTCCGCGGGCCCCGTGCTCATGCAGCTGCGCGACGCCACCGGCGAGAGCGCCCAGATCTTCCGCCGCCAGGGCGACTGGCGCGTCTGCGTGGCCTCCGCCGAACGCCCCATCGGCCTGCGCGACACGATTCCCGTTGGCACCCAGCTGTCCATGAAGGCCGGCTCCGCCGCCCAGGTGCTGCTGGCGTGGGAGGACCACGACCGTCTCCTGGAAGGCCTCCAGTCCGCCCGCTTCACTCCGACGGTTCTGGCCGGAGTACGACGCCGGGGCTGGGGCCAGAGCCTCGGTGAGCGTGAGCCGGGGGTCGCCTCCGTTTCGGCACCGGTCCGCGGGCCGTCCGGCCGCGTGATCGCCGCAGTGTCCATTTCCGGTCCAATCGAGCGCCTGACCCGCCAGCCGGGGCGGCTGCACGCCGAAGTGGTCTGCAACGCCGGGCGTGTCTTGACCGAGGCGCTCCGCAAGACCAACGACTAAGTATGCTGTGCCCATGAACAGCTATGCGGTGTTCCTGCGGGGCATCAACGTGGGCGGCATCAATATCAAGATGGCCGATCTCAAGAGCGCACTGAAGTCACGGCCGTTTTCGGGGGTCGTGACACTGCTCGCCAGCGGCAACGTGGTGCTGGCCAGCGAGCTGGATCCTGCTGGGGTCAAGCAGGAGTTCGAGGCGTGCCTGCGGGAAACCTTCGGCTACGACGCCTGGGTGGTGGTGCTGACGGCGGCCCGCGTGGCAGCCCTGGTGGAGGCCTGCCCCTATCCGGCCGACGACGCGTCCACCCACACATATTTGACGCTCGCCTCTGATGAAGCAGCACTCTCGGAGCTGTTTGAGGCAGGCAGCGCCCTGGACGGGGCCAAACTCACCCGGCTGGGCCCTGAAGCCCTGGCCTGGCTCGCCCCCGCCGGCGGAACCCTGGACAGCCCCTTCAGCAAGCTGTCCTCGAAGGAGAAGTACAAGGCTTCCACCACCACCCGCAATCTCCGCACCATGATCAAGGTCCGCGACGCCGCAGCGAGCGTCTAACTGACTCGCCGCCGTCGGCAACGTCCGTAGCGACACAAACTGTGTCGGGGCCACAATATGTGAAGGCGCACGATCATAGGGTTTTCCAAGGCTCGTTGGTCCATGATGGTCGAGGAAGCGCTGTTGGCCGGATGAAGGGCCGATCGTCATGTCCGTAACACGTAGAACAGCCATTATTTCCGGTGGTCTCGGACTAGCTGCTGCCACTCAGAGTGATCAGGCCGTCCGGGGTCAAGCCGCCGCGGCGCTGAATGCACCCGTCGGCAAAGGCGAACTCTTCATTAATGCCCGAGACTATGGCGTGACCGGCAACGGAACCACGGATGACCGGGCTGCAGTGCTGGCGGCCGCGAACGCGGCGGTGGCGCTCGGCTACCCGCTGGTCATCCCGGCCACCTACACCATGGTCCTCGGCGCCGGACTGGTCCTTCCCGCGGGGCTTCGCCTGCACACCAATGGTGCGAGGTTCCGTGCGAGTGCCCGGACGGGCCGCAGCCCCCAAATCAGGATCGGCTCAAATACGGCCGTCACCGGCGGCATCTACATCACCACACTGGGCGGCGCCAGCGGCTCGGGTTTGTCTATCCAGGACGCAACAAACGTCCGGATCGACGTCGTGGACGTCGAATCGACTGTCCCCGGACAAGGCAGCGGCAACATCCGGGACAACGGGGTGAACATCAACGGCTCCAGCTACATCACCATTGACCGTGCCCGGATCAAGAACTTCGACTACGCCTTGTTCGCCGAGACAGTTCCGAACCTGACCATCAACTGGCTCGAAATCCACACCTACGTCAACGGCGCGCATTTTCGCGACGTATCTCACCTTCGCCTCAACGGCGGCTGGATCCGGGGTGCATCCCCGAACTCGATCTACACGCCCGGACACAACGGCGTCCTCCTGGAAGCGAACCAACCGTCAGAGGACATACACATTGACAACGTCGCCGTGCACGACGCCGGCGAGCACGGCTTCCGCGCCTCCGGCCCGGCACAGATCAGAAACCTTTGGATCAACAACTGCTCCGCCATCAACTGCACAGGCACCGGGTTCAAGGTTCTCGGCAGCCTTCCCGCCGTGGGTGTCTACAACGAGAACTTGTTCATCCTGAACTGCCTTGCGGAGGACTGTGGCCTGGTGAACCGGAACACATGCGGGTTCCTGATCCAAATGGCCAACTACGTCAAGATCGTCAGTCCAATCGTCCGCAACCGGAACAAAGCAAACTCAGGGCACTCCGGCATCCGCATCGGCGGCGTGACACACATGCAGATCACAGATCCGGACATTCGGAAAGCCAACAACTACGGCATCTTCATCGATTCCGAGCTGGGGGATGTCTCCCATGTGAAGATCAACGGCGCGATCATCGACCAGACGACAGGGTGGGCAATCTACCTCGCTAACGGGCAGCCCGGCGGGGCCGCAAACAACTTCAGCAACCTCGAGATCGACGCTACGGTTACCATCACGGACGCCAAAGCCGGCGGGTTCTACTCCGGCAAAGGTGAATACACCGCGGAGGGAACCTGGACGGGATTCAACCGTGTAACCCTCCGCTTCGAGGATTCCGTAGTCAATACGGTCTCGGCGTCGGCCTCGTCCCGGCAGTTCTACGCCGACATCATCGGAAAGACAAACACGACGGTTGTGTTCAAGAACGGTTCAACTTGGACGGATACGGCCACCGGAAACTGCCTGCAGGCGCGATCCGGCGCCTGGGTCACGCTCTAACCCGCAGCTGGGCCTTGGCGCGGCGGCCAGCGGGCCGGCCAGCACCGGCGGCGCGTTGCGCAACGGGATCCACACGCCCGGGCAAAGCAAAACGGCCCCGGGCAGATGCCCGGGACCGTTTCCGTTGTGACCCCAGCGGGATTCGAACCCGCGTTACCGCCGTGAGAGGGCAGCGTACTAGGCCGCTATACGATGGGGCCGCGTACTTCCAGAACAGCACTTCTGCCATTCAAGCCAAATGATTGTTTCATACACTTGGCCAGCGTTTCAAATCGGACCAGCCGATTCAAAACTTCCGAATTTCAGCGGAAACCCGCGGACTTTCAGAGCTGGGATACCAGGACTCGAACCTAGAATGACGGTACCAGAAACCGTAGTGTTGCCAATTACACCATATCCCAAAGGCACTTTCGGTCCGGATCTTTAGGCCTAAACCTTCGCTCCCGGCGCCTCAGCACGAGTAATTACTTTACCCGAGAGTTTTCACTTCCACAAATCGGGCGTGCAGCGCCGGGATCGAGCCGTCCGGGCAGGCCGAGTGCCGCTTCAACGGTGGCAAAACCCAAGCCAGGCCTCGCCAATCCCGCGGAAACAAGTTTATGCTCGGTAAGTTACCAACGAGTAACCACCCCTCCCCCAGTCCACTGCGGGCAGCCTTGCGATCATTTTCCGGTGTTAGCTGCATCACGTCATCTGGGGTGGCCGGCAGCCTAGCGGCTCATCGCCCTGCTGGGGTTCTATACCCTCGTCACAGGCCACATCACCGACGGCTCAGCGAAGCTCAAGGATGGGGCGCCCAGGCTTCCGCCGGAGCTGGCCAGCTGGAGGACGGCGCTCAAGGCCGCCGCCCGGATGACCGCGGGCAGCTCCCGGCACGCCGACGGAACCATGGCGTTGAACGTCGGCATCAGGGGCAATCCCGGCGATCCGGCCAACCCCCGCCTGCTCAACGGCTCCCGGGCACTGGCTTCCGGCGCCTCAGAACTCTCGGCCGGCAGCACCAAGCTTGCGTCCGGCTCCTCCCAGCTGGCTACGGGCGCGGACAAACTCGCGGACGGCAACGCCAAGATCGCGGACGGCACCGGCACGCTCGCAGTGCTGGCCCTCGGCTCCGTCGGCGCCTTCCTGGCGCTGCGGAAGAAGCAGGCCATCCCCCGGTAGCCTCCGGCGCCGGTTCCTGCGGACCGGCTACGCCAGCAGATCCAGCAGGGAGCCGACCTCGCGGCCCACGAAGCCCGGGGCCGGTTCCCCGCCGCGGTTCAGCCAGACACCGAGGAGGCCGGCCGCCGTCGAGCCTTCCGCGTCGAGCAGCCGGTTGTCCCCGACGTACAGGGTTTGGCCGGGGCCGGTACCGATCCGCCGTACACCTTCGAGGTAGATGGCCGGATCCGGTTTTGCGACGCCGACGGTATCGGTGCCCACCAGAACGGCAATCCGTTCCAGCCCGGCCGCGTCCAGCTTCACGCGCTGGTAGTCGTGGACGTTGTTGCTCACAGCCCCGTAGGGAATGCCGGCGGCGTCCAGGGCGTCCAGCAGCGGTCCGACGTCGTCGAACGCGCGAATGTAGCCGTGTTGGCGGCTCGCGTAGGAACTCACCCAGTGGTGGGCCTGTTCGCCGTCCGCCAGTTCGACGCCGAAATACCCCAGCGCCGCCCGGCCGCGGAGCAGCCGCTGCTCATTGAACGTCAGCTCGCCGGCCAGATAGCGGTCGTAGAAGTGGGTGGTCTCATGGGTGAAGATCCGCCCGAACCGCTCCCACCCGGCCTCGTCCAGGCCGGGCAGGAGGTGCTCGCTGACGTCGCGGAGGGCCGTCGTCATGGCGAATTCGAGGTCCACCAAGGTGTCATCGATGTCGAACAGGATCCCTTGGACAGCGCCGGAGCCCAGACCCGCTGCCAGCATGTCAGCCGCGGAAGGCGCGGAGGCGGGCCAGGGACGAGTCCTTGCCCAGGATGACCATGGATTCGAACAGCGGCGGGGAGATCCGCCGGCCCGAGACGGCCGTGCGGACCGGTCCGAAGGCCAGGCGCGGCTTGATGCCGAGGCCTTCCACGAGGGCCTCCTTCAGGGCAGCCTGGATGTTCTCGGCCGTCCAGTCGGCGACGGGCTCCAGCGCGGACAGGGCAGCGTCGAGCACCTCGGTGAGGTTCTCCGGCAGGCCCTTGCGGGCGTCGTCGGCAACGTCGATCGCGTCATCGGCCTTGAACAGGAACGCGAGCATTTCGGGGGCCTCGCCCAGCAGCGAGATGCGCTCCTGGATCAGCGGGGCGGCCTCGGCCAGGATCTCCTCCTCGCGGGCCGTGAGGCTCTCCCCCACGAATCCGGCGGCCTGGAGGTAGGGCACCAGGCGGCCGCGGAAGTCCTCGGCACCGAGCATGCGGATGTGGGTGCCGTTGATCGCTTCGGCCTTCTTGATGTCGAAACGGGCCGGGTTGGCCAGCACATCGTTGACATCGAAGTGCTCGATCAGCTGATCGACGGTGAAGATGTCCTCATCGGCGGAGAGGCTCCAGCCGAGCAGGGACAGGTAGTTGAGCAGGCCTTCGGGGATGAAGCCGCGGTCCCGGAGCAGGAACAGGTTGGACTGGGGGTCACGCTTGGAGAGCTTCTTGTTGCCCTCGCCCATGACGTACGGCAGGTGGGCGAAGACGGGCATGTAGCTGGCGACGCCGATGTCCATGAGCGCGCGGATCAGCACCACCTGGCGGGGCGTGGAGGAAAGCAGGTCCTCGCCGCGGAGCACATGGGTGATCCCCATCAGTGCGTCATCCACCGGGTTAACCAGGGTGTAGAGCGGGGATCCGTCGGCACGGACAATGACGTAGTCCGGGATGCTGCCGGCCTTGAAGGTGATCTCGCCGCGGACCATGTCCGTGAACGTGACGTCCTCGTCGGGCATGCGGACGCGCAGCACGGGCTGGCGGCCCTCGGCCTTGAACGCGGCCAGCTGTTCCTCGGAGAGCTCGCGGTCGAAGTTGTCGTAGCCCAGCTTGGGGTCGCGGCCGGCTGCCCGGTGGCGGGCCTCAACCTCATCCGGCGAGGAGTAGCACTCGTAGGCGTAGCCGGCCTCGATCAGCTTGGCCACGACATCCTTGTACAGGTCCAGCCGCTGCGACTGGCGGTAGGGCTCGTGCGGGCCGCCGACCTCCACGCCTTCTTCCCAGGTGATGCCGAGCCATTTGAGGGCTTCAAGCAGCTGCTGGTAGCTCTCCTCCGAGTCGCGGGCCGCGTCCGTGTCCTCGATCCGGAACACAAAGGTGCCCTTGGTGTGCCGGGCATGGGCCCAGTTGAACAGGGCCGTGCGGATCAGGCCGACGTGCGGGGTGCCCGTGGGCGACGGGCAGAACCGGACACGGACCGGGGTGTCAGCGGTGACTTCACCGGTGGGGGCAGCAAGGGCGGAGCTGGAAACGGCGTCGGACGCGGAAGGAGTAGTCATAGTGGTACCAACATTACCAATCTCTCCCATCGCCACTTGCCCGGAATGCCGCCACGCAAAAGGACAGCCGAACTCGGCGCTACATCTTCCTGGCGGAGCGGGTTAGCGGCGGACCACCGGGTTGGAGAGGCGTCCGATGCCCTCGATCTCGACCTCGTAGCGGTCGCCGGCCTTTACTGCGCCGACTCCGGCCGGGGTACCGGTCATGATGACGTCGCCGGGCAGCAGGGTGAAGGCCTGCGAGACGATGGAGACCAACTCCCGGACGCCGCGGATCATCTGGTTGGTGCTGCCGTCCTGGCGCAGTTCGCCATTGAGCCGGCCCTGGATCTGCAGGTCCTCGGTGTCGAGCTCGGTCTCGATCCACGGCCCCAGCGGTGCCGAGGTGTCGAAGCCCTTGGCACGGGCCCACTGCAGGTCCGTCTTCTGGACGTCGCGGGCGGTGAGGTCGTTGCCGCAGGTGTAGCCGAAGATGACGTCGTCCACCCGGTTCTCGGGCACGTCCTTGCAGATCCGGCCGATCACGACGCACAGCTCGGCTTCGAAGGAGACATCCTCGGAGAACTCCGGCAGGACAATGGGATCGTTGGGCCCGATCACGGAGGTGTTGGGCTTGAGGAACAGCAAGGGCTGGGCCGGGACCTCGTTGCCGAGTTCCCGGGCGTGCTCCGCGAAGTTGCGGCCGACCCCGATGACCTTGCTGCGCGGGATGATCGGCGCCAGCAGGCGGACGTCCTCCAGCTTGTGCTTCATGGGGGTTCGTTCCACGCCGTGGAAGAAGGGGTCGCCTTTGATGACAGTGACTTCCTCACTGCCGGGCTCACCTTCCACGATGCCGTAGAGGGGATCAGAATCAACTACAAACCGGGCGATACGCATGGTTCCCAGCCTACCGGTCCCAGGGGTGTGCCCCTCCCAACTAACTCGCAGCAGGGGCCGTTATGAAGGCCCAAAACGGCCCCTGCTGCCAGTCAGTTGGGTGAACCTGGGTGAGTCCGCAGGTAGTCCAGCTGCGCCGCCACGGAGAGCTCCGCGGCGCGTCGGACGGAGGGATCGACGTCGGCGTACACGGCGTCCGTGACGGCCCGGACATCGGCGTCAGCGCCGGCGCCCTTACCCAGTGCCGCGAGGGCGGCCCGGATCTGCTCGAGCCGCTCCTGCCGGTGTTCCCGGTAGGCGCGGGCGACGGCGTCCAGTGCCGGCAGCACCGGGCCGTGGGCCGGCAGCACCGTGGCTGGCCCGAGGCGCTCGAGCCGGTCCAGCGATTCGAGGTAGTCGCGGAGGGTGCCGTCTGGGTAGTCCAGCACGGTGGTTCCGGAGCCCAGAATCGTGTCCCCGGTCAGCACCGAGCCGTGCGGGCCGTCCTGCGGCAGGTGGAAGCACAGCGAATCAGCCGTGTGGCCCGGTGTAGCAAGAACCCTGATGTCCGTTCCGGCCGCGCGGATGGTTTCGCCATCCCGCAGCGGGGGTGCGCCGTGGCAGTGGGCGGGATCCGCGGCCCGGACAGGTGCGCCAGCGAGCTCCGAAAACCGCGCGGCGGCCGCGGTGTGGTCGGCGTGGCGGTGCGTGATCAGGATGAGTTCGACCGGCCCGTCGCCGGCCAGCGCCTGCAGGTGCGGCTCGTCGAGGGGCCCGGGGTCGACAACCACCCTGCCTGCCGCCCCCGGGCCGGCAATGAGATAGGAGTTGGTTCCGGCCAGGCTCATGGGGCCCGGGTTCGGGGCGAGGCGGAACCGGGTCAGTTCACTGCTGCGGACAATGTCGCGGAAATTCTCGGTGCTCACGGTCCCATCCTTGCACCGAACCCAACCCTTGCGCTGAAATCTGGCCCTGCACTGAACCCCCTTGCGCTGAAATCTGACCCTGCGCGAACTTCCTGCGGCTGCAGACGCCGACGGCGGCCGCCACAGGAAGGTGGGGGCCGCCGTCGTGCCGGTGGTTCCGGCGCTGTGAGCGTTAGGGGTTAGGCGAGGCGGGTCAGCCAGCCGTGGGTGTCCTCCACGGTGCCGGTCTGGATCCCGAGCAGCTGGGCGCGGATGGCCAAGGTGGTCTCCCCCGCCGTCGCGTCTTCGGCGCCGATGAACTCGGTGGCGTCCTTGAGCACGCCGATCGGGGTGATGACCGCGGCGGTCCCGCAGGCGAAGACCTCGGCGATTTCCCCGGAGGCTACGCCATCGCGCCACTCATCCAGGGTGATCTTGCGTTCGGTGACTTCCCGGCCCATGTCCCGGGCCACCTGCATCACGGACATCCGGGTGATGCCTTCCAGGATGGTCCCGGACAGCGCGGGGGTGACCAGCGAGCCGTCCTTCATGACGAAGAAGACGTTCATGCCTCCGAGTTCCTCGACGGCGTTGTCGTTGAACTGGTCGAGGAAGAGGACCTGCTTGCAGCCGTGAGCCTCGGCCTCCTGCTGGGCGATCAGCGACGCCGCGTAGTTGCCGCCGCACTTGGCGGCACCTGTTCCGCCGCGGCCGGCGCGGGCGTATTCACGCGAGATCCAGATGGAGACGGGCTTGAGTTCGCCGCCGAAGTAGTTGCCGGCCGGGGAGGCGATCACGCGGAAGGAGACCTCGCGTGCGGCCCGCACGCCCAGGAACGCCTCGGTGGCGATCATGAAGGGCCGCAGGTACAGGGCTTCGCCGTCGCCGGAGGGCACCCAGTCCTTGTCGGCCGCGACGAGTTCGCGGATGGCGCCGAGGAAGTATTCTTCCGGGAGTTCGGGCAGGGCCAGCCGCCGGGCGGACCTGTTCAGCCGGGCGGCGTTGGCCTCGGCCCGGAACGTCCAGATCGAGCCGTCTGCGTGGCGGTAGGCCTTGAGGCCCTCGAAGATCTCCTGGCCGTAGTGCAGCACTGCTGCCGACGGGTCCAGGGAGATCGGGCCGTAGGGCTCAACCCGAGCGTCGTGCCAGCCACCGTTGCCTGCGGCGTCGACGGTGTAGTCGACAATCGCGGTGTGGTCGGTGAAATAGTCGCCGAACCCCGGGTTTGCCAGGATGGCTGCACGCTCTTCAGCAGACTTCGGGGTCTCCGACAGGTGCTGGGTGAATTCGACGCCATGGGCAGTCTGAGTCATGGTTCCTCCACGATCGGCTGCCTGGTGTGGGAACGTGGTTCACCCTCGGACCACGGCAGCATATTGGTGATTCGAAACAAGCTTACGCCCGTTGGCAGCGGGGTTTTGCGGCGCCCGCCGGGCCCCGTACAGCGCAACCTACAGCACAGCGCAACCTACAGCGTCTGAGCTACTGCGGGCTTACAGCGCCGCCGCGATGGCGTCGCCCACCGCGCTGGTGGTGCGGACGGCGCCGTCGCGGGCCTCGACGTCGGCCGTCACGGCCGCCTCGATCTTCCGCGCGGCGGCGCCAAAGCCGAGGTGGTCGAGCAGGAGCGCCGCGGAGAGGATGGCCGCGGTGGGGTCGGCCTTCTGCTGGCCGGCGATGTCCGGGGCGGACCCGTGGACCGGTTCGAACATGGACGGCGCCGTGCGGTCCATGTTGAGGTTGGCGGACGCGGCGAGGCCGATCCCGCCGGTCACGGCGGCCGCGAGGTCGGTGATGATGTCGCCGAACAGGTTGTCGGTGACGATCACGTCGAAGCGGGCCGGATCGGTGACCATGAAAATCGTGGCGGCGTCAACGTGAAGGTAGTCGTGCGCGACGTCAGGAAACTCCTGGGCCACGGCCTCAACCGTGCGCTTCCAGAGCTGGCCGGCGAAGACCAGGACGTTGTGCTTGTGCACCAGCGTGAGCTTCTTGCGGGGGCGGTCGTTGGCCCGGCGGAACGCGTCGCGGACCACGCGCTCCACGCCGTGGGCCGTGTTCAGGGAGACCTCGGTGGCCACCTCGTGCGGGGTGCCGGCGCGCAGCGTACCGCCGTTGCCGACGTAGGGGCCTTCGGTGCCCTCGCGGACCACGATGAAATCGATCTTGCCGGGGTTGGCGAGCGGGCTGCCGACCCCGGCGTAGAGGCGGGAGGGCCGCAGGTTAACGAAGTGGTCCAGGCTGAAGCGCAGCTTGAGCAGGAGTTCGCGCTCGATAACGCCGGACGGGATCCGGGTATCGCCGGGGGCCGCCCCGACGGCGCCGAACAAGATGGCGTCGCGCGTGCGGAGATCGGCGAGGGTGGCCGCGGGCAGGGTCTCCCCCGACTCGAGCCAGTGCTCCGCGCCCAGCTTGTAGTGGGTCTGCTGGAGCACGATCCCCTCGGCGGCCGCGGCCTTCTCAAGAACCTTCAGGGCCTCGGCCGTGACCTCCGGACCAATGCCGTCGCCCGGGATGACTGCCAGATCAATCGTGGATGCGCTCATGTTTTCAGCGTAGCCAAGAGTCCCACATTCTGGTCAAGTTGTCTCACTATTCGATCGCCCGCAGCAAAAAAGGACGCCCCCGCACCTTCCTTTCGGAGGCACGGGAGCGTCATTCACTTCGCTGGCTCAGGCCTCGGCGGGTTCCTCGTACTTCGGGAACGCCGGGGCTGGCGCGGGCAGCTCCGTGCCGGGCACAATCGGGGTCCCCAGGGCCGTGAACTGGCGCGCCTCGCCCTCCGGCTGGCCGAGTGTGTGCAGGATCGCCGCCGTCGCCGTCGGCATCACCGGCTGGGCCAGGATCGCGACGATCCGCAACACCTCGAGCGTCACGTAGAGGACCGTGTTCATGCGTTCGACGTCGGTCTTGCGCAGCACCCACGGGGCCTGCTCGGCGAAGTAGGCGTTGGTGTCCCCCAGGACAGCCCAGATCGCCTCCAGTGCGCGGCTGAACTCCTGCTTTTCAAACGCGGCCCGGGCGGCGTCCAGCAGATCGTTGGCCTGGCCGAGCAGCGCGGTGTCCTCGGCGGAGAACGCACCGGGCGCGGGCACCCGGCCCTCGCAGTTCTTGGCCACCATGGACAGCGACCGCTGGGCCAGGTTGCCGAAGTTGTTGGCGAGGTCGGAGTTCATCCGGCCAACGATTGCCTCGTGGTTGTAGTTGCCGTCCGCCCCGAAGGGGACCTCGCGCAGGAAGAAGTAGCGCACCTGGTCCAGGCCGTACTGGGCCACGAAGTCCGCGGGCGCCACCACGTTGCCCAGCGACTTGGACATCTTGACGCCGTTGTTCTGCAGGAAGCCGTGGATCATGATCCGCTTCGGCAGCTCGAGTCCTGCGCTCATGAGGAACGCCGGCCAGTAGATGGCGTGGAAGCGGGAGATGTCCTTGCCGATCACATGGACATCGGCGGGCCAGAATTTCTTGAAGGATTCCGAATCGATGTCCGGGTAGCCGACGCCGGTCAGGTAGTTGGTCAGCGCGTCGACCCACACGTACATGACGTGCTTGTCATTGCCGGGCACGGGAACGCCCCAGTCGAACGTGGTCCGGCTGATGGACAGGTCCTCCAGTCCGCGCCTGACGAAGCTGATGACCTCGTTGAAGCGGGACTGCGGGGCGCCAAATTCGGGGTGGGCCTCGTAGAGCGCCAGCAGTCTGTCCTGATAGGCGGAGAGCCGGAAGAAGTAACTCTCCTCGGCCGTCCAGGTGACCTCGGTGTCCGATTCGCGCGAGTAGCGGATGCCGTCGTCCTTGACCACGGTGTCGTCCTCGACGTAAAACGCCTCGTCGCGGACCGAATACCAGCCCTCGTACTTGGACAGGTAGATGTCCCCGTTGGCCTCCATCTTCTTCCAGATGGCCTGCGACGCCGCGTAGTGGTCGGCGTCCGTGGTGCGGATGAAGCGGTCGTACGAGACGCCCAGGGCGGCGTGCGCCCCCTTGTAGATCTCGGCGTTCCGATCCACCAGTTCCTTGGGCGTGACGCCTTCCTTCTCGGCCGCCTGGGCGATCTTCATGCCGTGCTCGTCGGTGCCGGTCAGGAAGAAGACGTCGTATCCGTCCAGGCGCTTAAAGCGGGCCATCGCGTCGGTGGCGATGTACTCGTACGCATGGCCGATGTGCGGCACCCCGTTGGGGTACGTGATGGCCGTGGTGATGTAGAACGGGGTCTTATCAGTTGAAGTCACGGTCTAAATCTAGATCAGTTCTGTGAGGGTATCGCTCTGGCGGACCAGTTCGTGGTCATGTGAAGCGACCAGCACGGCAATGCCGTCCGAGGTGGTGTCCTTGAGAATGCTGATGATGCGGTTGGCCGCGGCACGGTCCAGGCTGGCCGTGGGCTCGTCGACCACCAGGACGCGGGTGCCGAGGATGAGCGCCCGGGCGATCGCCACGCGCTGGCGTTCGCCGCCGGAGAGCTGCGCCGGGCGGTGGCGCATGCGCCGGCCCAGGCCCACGAGGTCCAGGAGGTCCTTGGCCATGTCGCGGCGCTTCTCCACCTCGCCGTCGGGCACGGCCGGCAGCAGGACGTTCTCCAGCGCGCTCATCCCGTCGATCAGCGCGCCGCCCTGGTCAACGTAGCCGATCAGGGCGCGGCGGCGGTCGGCGATCTCGTCGTCGCCCATGGTCTCGAGCGAGTCGCCTTCCCAGAACACCCGGCCCGACGTCGGCAGGGTCAGCCCCGCGCCGACGGTCAGGATGCTGGTCTTGCCCGAACCGGAGCGGCCGGCGACGCAGTGCATTTCGCCCGCGTGCAGCGTCATGTTGAAGTCGTCCACGACGTTGACGGCCTCGGCACCGCCCTTGCCGCCGCCGTAGTGGATGGTGATGTTGCTCAGTTCCAGTGGCGTGGCGTGGTCCGCGGCCTTCACGATGGTGTTGGCGCGGGTCTTATGCGCACCGCGACGGGTGCTGGCTGTCATCCGGTCGTGTGCCTCCCGGTCAAGGTTCAGCTCGTTAGTCATTGGACCACTTTCGTTGCAATCGGAATCCAGCAAAGTACAGCTACGAGACCGGCAATTGCGGCCCACAGCGCGGCATAGGGGGCGAGGAGGAGGCCGATGCCGAGGGCGCCCACAATGCCGAGGGGCAGCGCGACGGCTCCCACCATGGCGTTCTCAAACAGGCGGACCTGGCCCAGCATGTCCGGGTTCCAGCCCATGGCCCGCAGCGTGCCGAGGTACTGGCGCTTGGCCTGCAGCTCGAAGCGCCCGGTGACCATGGTCAGCACCAGCCCGACGGCCACGCCGGACACGCCCAGGACGATGCTCGGGAGCGCGATGCTGGCCGCGGCCAGCCCGCTGAGGGCGCTGGCGCCGGCGGCCCGGGGAATGTCGATCAACAGGGCCACCAGTCCGCCGACAGCGGCGCCGAAGACACCGACTGCAACGGCCAGCGAGATGGTGTTGAACTTGTTGGTGCTCAGCTGCCGGTTGGCGAAGGTCAGCGGGGAATCGACCGCAATGAGCCGTTCGTCGTGTTGCGGCTCCTGGTCCACTACCTCGCGGTGGCGCAGTTGCTGCGCAGCGATGAACGCCGCACCCACGTACAGCACCAGGACCGACGCCGAAACCACCGCGGTGGCGGCGCTCCAGGTGATCAGGCTCAGGGCAACGCCGACGACGGCCAGCAGCGCGGCGCCGACGCCGAATTCGGCCAGCACCCAGGAGCGGATCTTGCGCTGGGTCCAGCCCATGGCGCGCAGGGTTCCGGCCTCACTGCGCCGCTTGCGGATGTAGCTGACGGTGGAGGCGCCGGTCAGAAGGGCGGCGCCGCAGAGGGTCAGGAACAGCAGGGTCAGGTTCGTGGCGGTCAGGGAGCTGGAAACGGCGTCAGCGGCGTCCTGGCGGACCCACGACTGCTGCACGGTGCCCAGCGGCGATTCCTTGCCGGCGCCATCCTTGGAGTAGCCGGGAACGGCGATGTTGGCGTCTTCGCGGGCCGAGCCGGCCACAACGGTGGCCTGCAGGCCCATGTCGCGGATCTCGTTGGCGAGCTTCTCCACCTCGGGCTGCGCCTGCTTCCAGCTGCCCGGAACCTTGGCGCGGACCCGGACGGCGTCGATCACGGAGGCGTTCTTCTCATAGCCGCGGGCGGCCGCGAGGCCGTAGTAGTCGGTGATGGCACCGGCGGACTGGCTGACCAGTCCCGTGGCGCTCAGCGAGGGCTTGAGTTCGGTGTTGACGTCAGTGCCGGACGCGTCCTTGGTCAGGGTGAACGGCGCGGGGTCGTAGCCGCCCAGCGGCAGCCGGTTGACGTCGCCGGCGGCAGCCTTGACGTTCGCGGGGTCGAAGGTGCCGTAGACCATGGCCAGCGGCGTGGCCAGCTTCTTGCCGGTCTCGAGGTTCTGCCTGTAGGAGCGCTCGTCCACGGGGTCGCGCTGGGTCTGGTCGACGGCGGCGCCGTTGGCGGCCTTGTCCGGCAGCCGGTTCACGGTGACCCAGTCACCGGGGGTGGCGCTCTTGTCCACTGCGCCGTTGGCGGCGGCGTCGCCGTCCTTGTACGCCGGGGCGGCGGCAAAGTTGGTGCTCCATGTGGCGGGGTTGTAGAGGCCCTGGCTGAAGGATCCGGTGTCACCCATGAGCTGGGAGAGGTCCTTGGACCCGGGCCAGGCGAGGGCGAACGGGGACTTCGAGACGAACGGCAGGTAGTCCTTGTCCAGCGAGCGGGTGACCGTGCCGACGTCCTTGGTGACGTTGCCGGAACCGTCGATTTCCTCGATCTTGACCGAGTACTTCAGGTCCAGGGCGGTGCCTGAACGCACGATCAGCGGGATGGCCTGCGAATCGGCGGTGAGCTGGCCGTCGCGCTTGGCCTGCTGGTACTGGGTCATCAGCGGTGCCCAGTACTTGAGCTTGACGCCGAGGAAGTCCGGGCCTTCCTTGAGTTGCTCCATGGAGATGCCGTTGGTGAAGAGGCTCTCGAAGTGCCGGCCGATCGCGCCGGCGTTGCGGGCGTCCGCGGGCGGGGCCTTCTCCAGCGGGGCCAGGAAGTCGCCGGCTCCGCCGAGCAGGGCGCGTTCGGAGACGGGGTCGACGGCGACGACGGACTCGGTCACCTGCGGCGCCATGGGCAGCGAAACGGAGAGGTTGAAGAGATTGTGCTCGGAGCCGCCGGCCGGGGTGGGGAACTTGATCCCCGTCTCGCCGTCCGGGCCCTGGATGCGGACGTTCTTGCCGCCTTCAACCTGCTCTTCGACGAGCTTCGCCTTGCCGAGGGAACCTTCTGCCGTGGTCTTGAACAGGGTCTGGTCGGAGTGGCCGTCGGAGCTGACGGCGCTGGCGGTGAGGCGGTATTTCTTCGGGGTGTCGTTCAGCACCGATTCCGCGGCCGGCCACTTGCTCGGGTCCGTGGCGGTCGGGTCGCCGGACGTGCCCGCGAGGCCGGCGTTGAAGCCGAGGTAGTCAGTGGCGTCCAGCCGCGGCGATTCCAGGTTCTGCGTGACGCGCGAGACCAGGCTGATGGGTGCGGCCACCGAGGTGCCGGAGAGTTGGCGGATCGAATCCAGCTGCTCGAAGCTGATGCCGCCCTGGCCGGTGGCGATGTCCGGCTGCATCAGGCCGCCGTTGTCATCGGCCTTGGCCTGGACCAGGACATCATAGAGGCCCCGGGAGTTTTGATCCACGGTCCTGTTCAGCGCCGCCTGGGACTGACCCTGGACGAGCACGGACAGGCACATGGCGACGATCAAAATGGACGCGGTCAACAGAAGCACTCTGCTTCTGATGAACCTCTGGACGGCGTTCATTGGGCTCCTGAAAGCTGGATTGCGTGCGCACGCCGCAGTTCATTTCCTGCGGAAGTGAAGGCGTCCCGTGCCGGGCGTGCAAAAGTAAAGGCCGGTCTGCCGGCCAAGACCCGAAATTCGGTCCTAGCCATTGTACGCAGACCAGCCGGCCGCTCGTGGCCGCCGGCGGCGGTCATGCCGCCGCCGGCGCCCTGCGGGGAGGATTTCAGTCCTCGAGGTCAACCTCACGGACCATGTCAGCGCCGATTCCGGCCTTGATCGCGTCAAGGACCTGCTGGGGAACGGAGCTGTCGATGGTCAGCAGGGCAAGCACTTGGCCGCCCTCTGCCTGGCGTGCCACCTGCATGCCGGCGATGTTGATGTTGTTCATGCCCAGGATGTGGCCGATCGTGCCGATCACGCCGGGGCGGTCCGTATAGGCAACCACCACGAGGTGTTCGCTGATCGGGATCTCCACCTCGTAGCCGTTGACGCCGACCAGTTTCTGGATCTGCTTCGGGCCGGTCAGGGTTCCGGCGACGGAGATCTGGCTCCCGTCGCTGAGGGCGCCGCGCAGCGTCAGGACGTTGCGGTACGACTCGGTGTCCGGGGTGGTGATGAGGCGGACGTTGATGCCGCGCTGCTCGGCGATCACGGGGGCGTTGACGTAGGAGACCTGCTCGGTCACGACGTCGGCGAAGATGCCCTTGAGCGCCGCGAGTTCCAGGACCTTGACATCGAGTGAGGAGATCTCCCCTGCCACCTCGACGTCGAACTGCGTGAGGGAGGCGTGGGTCAGCGCGGTGAAGATCCGGCCCAGCTTTTCAATCAGCGGGATGCCGGGACGGACGTCCGGTGCGATGACGCCACCGGCGACGTTGACGGCGTCGGGGACCAGTTCGCCGGCGAGTGCCAGGCGGACGGACTTGGCGACGGAAACGCCGGCCTTTTCTTGGGCCTCGTCGGTGGAGGCACCGAGGTGCGGGGTCACCACGACGTTGTCGAGCTTGAAGAACGGCAGGTCGGTGCTGGGTTCCTTATGGAACACGTCGATGCCGGCGCCGGCGATGTCACCGGCCTGCAGCGCGGTGTAGAGGGCTTCCTCGTCCACCAGTCCGCCGCGGGCGACGTTGATGACGTACGCCGTGCTCTTCATCTTCTTGAAGGCGTCGGCGCCGAGCATACCGACGGTTTCCGGAGTCTTGGGCATGTGGATGGTGATGAAGTCCGACTGCGCAAGGAGCTCGTCGAGCGTCACCAGCTGGACGCCGAGCTGGGCGGCCCGGGCGGAGGTGATGTAGGGGTCGTACGCGAGGATCTTGGTGTCGAAGCCCTTCAGGCGGGCTGCCACCAGGGCGCCGATCCGGCCCAGGCCGATGATGCCGATCTTCTTCTCGAAGAGCTCAATGCCGGTGTACTTGGAGCGCTTCCACTCTCCGTCCTTGAGGGCGGAGCTGGCCTGCGGGATGTGCCGGGCGAGGCTGAGGATGTGGCCGACGGTCAGTTCCGCGGCGGAGACGATGTTCGAGGTCGGCGCGTTGACCACCATGACGCCGGCCTGCGTGGCCGCCTTGATGTCCACATTGTCCAGGCCGACGCCGGCGCGTGCGATTACCTTGAGGTTCTTGGCGGCGGCGATGGCCTCGGCGTCCAGCTGGGTGGCGGAGCGGACCAGGATCGCGTCGACGTCGGCGATCGCGGAGAGCAGCTGGGAACGGTCGGAGCCGTCAGTCTGGCGGATTTCAAAGTCCGGGCCGAGGGCGTCGACTGTGGCGGGTGAAAGTTCCTCAGCGAGGAGTACTACAGGTTTGGTGCTTGTCACCGGTGACCTCTTTAGCTCTCTTGTGTATCTGGTGGGGATTTTGGTGAATCGGGTGGTGCTGGTGATGCGGTGGTGCTGGACAGCAGGGAAGCCGGACCCCAAGTTATGGTGTCCGGCTCCCCTGCCGGGCAATGCCTAGCGGGCGACTGAACCTTCGGTGTAGTCGTCCTCGTTCTTGATCCAGGAGAACAGCTTGCGCAGTTCGCGGCCGGTGGCCTCGATCGGGTGGTCCTCACCCTTCTTGCGCAGTGCCTTGAACTCCGGCGCGCCGGCGTCCTGGTCATCGATGAAGCGCTTGGCGAAGGTGCCGTCCTGGATGTCGGCCAGGACAGCCTTCATGTTTTCCTTCACCTGCGGGGTGATGACGCGCGGGCCGGAGACGTAGTCGCCGTATTCCGCGGTGTCGGAGACGCTCCAGCGCTGCTTGGCGATGCCGCCCTCGACCATGAGGTCGACGATCAGCTTGAGCTCGTGCAGCACCTCGAAGTACGCCACCTCGGGCTTGTAGCCGGCCTCGGTAAGGGTCTCGAAGCCGTACTGGATCAGCTGCGAGGCGCCGCCGCAGAGGACAGCCTGCTCGCCGAAGAGGTCGGTTTCGGTCTCCTCGGTGAAGGTGGTCTCGATGACGCCCGCACGGGTGCCGCCGATGGCCTTGGCGTAGGACAGGGCCAGTTCCTTGGCCTTGCCGGACGGGTTCTGCTCGACGGCGATCAGGTCCGGCACGCCGCGGCCGGCTTCGAACTCGCGGCGCACGATGTGGCCCGGGCCCTTGGGGGCAACGAGGGCGACGTCGACGTCGGCCGGGGGCTGGATGTAGCCGTAGCGGATGTTGAAGCCGTGGCCGAAGAACAGGGCGTCGCCCGGCTGCAGGTTCGGGGCGATGTCCTCGGCGTAGACGTGGCGCTGGACCTGGTCCGGGGTGAGGACCATGATGAGGTCGGCCTCGGCGACGGCGTCGGCAACGTTCAGGACGCGCAGGCCCTCGGCCTCGGCCTTGGCACGGGACTTCGAGCCTTCCTTCAGGCCGACGCGGACGTCGACGCCGGAATCGCGCAGGCTGAGGGCGTGGGCGTGGCCCTGGGAGCCGTAACCGATGACGGCGACAGTGCGGCCCTGGATGATCGACAGGTCGGCGTCGTCGTCGTAGAACATTTCAGTCACTGGGGTGTCTCCTTTTGAGTGGATTTCTTCGTAGATCTTGTCTGTGGTGCTGCGGTACAACGGGGCGCCTGCGCTGCGCAGTTCTTAAGCGCTGCGTAGGGCCCTGTCACTCATGGAGCGGGATCCCCGCCCAACGGCCAAGGTGCCGGACTGCACGATTTCGCGGATGCCGAAAGGCTCAAGCACTGACAAAAGTGCCGTGAGCTTCTCGGGGTGGCCCGTTGCCTCAATGACCACCGACTCTGTAGAGACGTCGACCACTGAAGCGCGGAACAGGTCTGCAGCCTGGGTGACCTGCAGGCGTGTTGCGGCATCCGCACGTACCTTGACCAGGATGTGGTCGCGCTGTACGGAAGATTCTGAGGTGAGCTCGACGATCTTGATCACGTTGACCAGCTTGTTCAGCTGCTTCGTGATCTGTTCGATCAGCTCGCCGTCGGCGTCGACCACCACGGTCATCCGGGACATGCCCGGGACCTCGGTGGGGCCGACGGCCAGGGAATTGATGTTGAAGGCCCGGCGGGCGAAGAGGCTGGCGACGCGGGTCAGCACACCGGGCTTGTCTTCGACCAGAACGGACAATGTGTGGCGGGTCATGTTCAGTCCTCCTCTTCCCATTCCGGGGTCATGTTGCGGGCAACCTGGATCTGGTCGTTGCTGACCCCGGCGGGGACCATCGGCCACACCATCGAGTTGGGGCTCACGACGAAGTCGATGACCACCGGGCGGTCATTGATCTCCAGTGCCTTCTGGATGGTGGCGTCGATGTCCTCGTCGCGTTCGCACCGGAAGGCGGCGCAGCCGTAGGCGTCCGCCAGCTTGACGAAGTCCGGGATGCGGACCGTGTCGTGTCCGGTGTTGAGGTCGGTATTGGAGTAGCGGCCCTCGTAGAAGAGGGTCTGCCACTGCCGGACCATGCCGAGGGAGGAGTTGTTGATGATGGCGACCTTGATGGGGATCTTGTTGATCGCGCAGGTGGCCAGTTCCTGGTTGGTCATCTGGAAGCAGCCGTCGCCGTCGATCGCCCAGACCACGCGGTCCGGCTCGCCCACCTTGGCGCCCATGGCGGCCGGCACGGCGTAACCCATGGTGCCGGCGCCGCCGGAGTTGAGCCAGGCGTGCGGGCGTTCGTACTTGATGAACTGCGAAGCCCACATCTGGTGCTGCCCGACGCCGGCGACGAAGACTCCCTCGGGGCCGGTCAGGGCGCCGATGCGTTCGATGACGCGCTGCGGGGCGCTGAGCCCGTCCTCCGGCTCGGTCCAGCCCAGCGGGTAGGTTTCCTTGAGGTTGTTGAGGAAGGCCCACCAGGTGGTCAGATCCGGGGTGCCGAACGCCTCGAACTGCAGGCGCAGGGCCTCGGTCAGCTCCGGGATGATCTCCTTGACCGAGCCAACGATCGGGACATCGGCCGTGCGGTTTTTGGAGATTTCCGCCGGATCGATGTCGGCGTGGATGACCTTGGCGTTCGGGGCAAAGGACTTCAGGATGCCGGTCACCCGGTCATCAAACCGGGCGCCGAGGGTGATCAGCAGGTCGGACTGCTGCAAGGCGGTCACGGCGGACACCGTGCCGTGCATGCCCGGCATGCCCACGTGCTGCGGGTGCGAGTCCGGGAACACGCCCCGGGCCATCAGGGTGGTCACCACGGGAGCGCCGGTCAGCTCAGCGAGTTCACGCAGTTCGGCCGAGGCGTGAGCCTTGACCACACCGCCGCCGACGTAGAGCACGGGTTTGCTGGCACCGGAAATGAGCCGCGCGGCCTCGCGGACCTGCTTGTTGTGGCCGCGGACCACCGGCCGGTATCCCGGGAGATCGATCTTGGGCGGCCAGGAGAACGTCATCTGGCCCTGCTGGGCGTCCTTGGCGATGTCCACGAGGACCGGTCCCGGGCGTCCGGTGGAGGCCAGGTGGAAGGCCTCGGCCATCACGTGCGGGATGTCGTTGGGGTCTGTGACCAGGAAGGAGTGCTTCGTGATCGGCATGGTGATCCCGACGATGTCCGCTTCCTGGAAGGCGTCGGTGCCGATCACCCCGCTGGAGACCTGGCCGGTGATGGCCACTATCGGCACGGAGTCCATGTGGGCATCCATGATGGCGGTAACGAGGTTTGTGGCACCGGGGCCTGAGGTGGCGATGCAGACGCCAACCCGTCCGGTGACCATGGCGTAGCCTTGCGCGGCGTGGCCGGCTCCCTGTTCGTGACGGACCAAAACGTGGTTCATTTTGGAGGCCATCAAGGGGTCGTAGGTGGGCAGGATCGCGCCACCGGGCAAACCGAAAATGTCCTGGACGCCGAGTTCTTCGAGCGAGCGGACAATTGCTTGCGAACCGGTCATGACCGTCGGGGGTACGACGTTGTTCGGTCCGAGGACAGGAGAGACGGCAGCAGAGTCGACGCCGGCGTCAGCCGGACGTTCGACGCGTTCCGGAGCCTTGTGGGCTCCAGTGGACTTGGTGGCCATCAGCGAGGGGCTGATCGGCGATCCTTTGCTCATCGGACTCTTCCTTTGTGGATCTTCGGTGATCGTGGAACTACGGTGTGGTGCTGGTGATGCGGCTGGTGGTGCGGGGAAATAAAAAAACCCCTCAGCCGGCGGGCTCTTCGAGGGGTTGCGCGTGACGGTTCGTTACCAGTGAAGGCTATTGAGCCACGCGCTTGGTAAGTACGACGGAAACATCTGCAGTGCTTTCGACTGCAGTGGCTCCGGCGGTAACGATCTCGATCATGCGTTCAGTTTTCCCTCTGAGTGAGACAGGTGTCAACGAGCCCGGCCCCTGTCTCACTATCTGGACAACACTGTCCACTGGTTGAACGCCCTCCCAACTAGCTCGCAGTTAGTGGCCGTTATGACCGCTCATAACGGCCACAAGTGCGAGCTAGTTGGGTTTAGCGCTTGCTAGCCGCAGTAGGCGCCGGTGGAGGCGCTGTGGACGAGCTTGGCGTACTTGGCGAGGACGCCCTTGGTGAACTTGGCCGGGAGCGGCTCCCAGCCCACCTTGCGGGCCTCAAGCTCGGTCTCGTCAACGAGCAGGTCGAACGTGCGGGCCGCGATGTCCACGCGGATCCGGTCACCGTCCTTGACGAACGCGATGGGGCCGCCGTCGACGGCTTCCGGCGCGACGTGGCCGATGCAGAGGCCGGTGGTTCCGCCGGAGAACCGTCCGTCGGTCAGCAGCAGGACGTCCTTGCCCAGGCCCGCGCCCTTGATGGCGCCGGTGATGGCGAGCATCTCCCGCATGCCGGGGCCGCCCTTGGGGCCCTCGTAGCGGATGACCACGACGTCGCCGGCCTTGATCGTGCCGTTGTCGAGCGCGTCCAGGGCGCCCTGCTCGCGTTCGAAGACGCGGGCGGTGCCCTCGAAGACGTCGGCGTCGAAGCCGGCGCTCTTCACGACCGCACCCTCCGGTGCCATCGAGCCGTGCAGGATGGTGATGCCGCCGGTCTTGTGGATCGGGTTGTCCAGGGCGCGGAGGATCTTGCCGTCCAGGTCCGGCGGGTTGATCGCGGCGAGGTTCTCGGCAACCGTCTTGCCGGTGACCGTGAGGCAGTCGCCGTGCAGCAGCCCGGCGTCGAGCAGTGCGCGCATGATGACCGGAACGCCGCCGATCTTGTCGACGTCGGTCATGACGTAGCGGCCGAAGGGCTTCAGGTCGCCGAGGTGCGGGATCCTGTCCCCGATCCGGTTGAAGTCATCGAGCGTCAGCTCAACTTCGGCTTCGCGGGCGATGGCGAGCAGGTGCAGGACGGCGTTGGTGGAGCCGCCGAATGCCATGGTCACGGCGATGGCGTTCTCGAACGCCTTCTTGGTCATGATGTCCCGGGCGGTGATGCCCAAGCGCAGGAGGTTGACCACTGCCTCGCCGGACTTGCGGGCGAATTCGTCGCGGCGGCGGTCCGCGGAGGGCGGGGCGGCGGAGCCGGGCAGGGACATGCCCAGGGCCTCGCCGATGCAGGCCATGGTGTTGGCCGTGTACATGCCGCCGCAGGCGCCTTCGCCCGGGCAGATGGCTTTTTCGATGCGGGTCAGGTCCTCGAGGCTCATCTTGCCGGCGGCGCAGGCGCCGACGGCTTCGAACGCGTCAATGAGGGTGACTTCCTTTTCGGAGCCGTCCTCAAGCTTGACCCAGCCGGGCATGATAGAGCCGGCGTAGAGGAACACCGAGGCCAGGTCCAGACGGGCCGCGGCCATCAGCATGCCGGGCAGCGACTTGTCGCAGCCGGCCAGGAGCACCGAGCCGTCGATCCGTTCGGCCTGCATGACCGTCTCGACCGAGTCGGCAATGACTTCACGGGACACCAGGGAGAAGTGCATGCCCTCGTGGCCCATGGAGATGCCGTCGGAGACGGAGATGGTGCCGAACTGCATGGGGAACCCGCCGCCGGCGTGGACGCCTTCCTTGGCGCCCTGGGCCAGCCGGTTCAACGAAAGGTTGCAGGGGGTGATCTCGTTCCACGAGCTCGCCACGCCGATCTGCGGCTTGGCGAAGTCGTCGTCGCCCATGCCGACCGCCCGGAACATGCCGCGCGCGGGGGCGGCGTGGATTCCATCGGTAACGACTCGGCTGCGGGGCTTGATGTCCGGCTTGGTGTCTGCTGCTGTTTGGGTGTCCTGACTCATGGCTCAAAGTCTAGGGCTCCGCCGCAGACCCCAACGACCCCACAACGGAGCGTTAAGCGGAAAACCGGGAATATTTCGATCAAATAGTGGACTCTCGTCTCACATCATGAAATGGCGCGCTGTTTCTCCTCAGGTCCGGTGACCCGCGTCACGTAGTTCCGGGGCTTCGGCGACATCCTGGGCTTCGGCCTTGAGCATGGCCAGGACCTGTTGGATGGTGGTCCGGGCCGCGACGTCCGGACGGGCCAGCGCAACGATGCTCCGGCTAGCCTTCACCCCCTCGAGCGGCCGCAGGACGAAGCCCCGGCCCTGGTTGCTGACCGCCGTGTACCGCGGCAGCAGGCTCAGCCCATGTCCGGCGCTGACCAGGGCTTCCAGCACGCGCAGATCCGGGAACTGCTGGGCGCGGACGGCTTGCGAGTCGGCCCGCACCTCGATCTGGCGCAGCACGGTGTCGAAAGGAAAGCCCTCGGGAACTCCCATCCACGGGAAGCCGACCACGTCCTCGGCACACAGTGTGGCCTTGCCGGCCAAGGCGTGACCTGCGGGCAGGGCCACATCCAGCGGTTCGTCCAGCAGCGGCACCACCGTTAGGCCCTGGCCGCCGAACACTTCCGGACCGTCCACACTGTGCGCCAGGACGATGTCGTAGTCCGCGGTCAGCCCGGCGAACCCGGCGACGCCCGGGTCCTCGAAATGTGCTTCGAACCGCAACCCTTCCACGGCCTTGACCCGGTGAAGCATGCCCGGAAGGAACATCTCCGCGGCGCTGGGAAAGAAGGCCGCCACCACGCGCGTCTGCCAGCCCCGCCGGTACGTGTCAATCGTTGCTTCTGCCCGCGCCATGGCCGTCGAGACGTCGGCCGCCGCCCCGGCCATGGCCAGTCCTGCCTCGGTAAGCCGCACTCCCCTGCCGGACTTCTCCACCAGCACTACGCCCAGTTCCTCCTGCAGTGTCTTCAGCTGCTGCGACACAGCCGACGGCGTGACCTTCATGGCCTCGGCAGTCGCGCCAACGGTCCCGCGGCCGGCGAGTTCGCGCAGAATCTGCAGTCGCTTGAAATCCATGAGGCGAGGCTACACGCCGGGCCGGGTTTGATTTCGGTTTGGGCCGAATCAACGGGCCGTCTCTGGGTTCCAGGGATGCCCGGTTTTGGCCGTCATGAGGCTGGACAGCCGGCTCCGCCCGGACGTACCGTCAAGCATCGGCAACCATGTCTCATGGGCTGAATACGGACTGAAAGGCTCTGCTATGGACTGGATCGTCTGGCTCGTCGTCATCATCGTTGTGGTTGCTGTGGTCTGGTGGCTGCTGAACCGCAACAAGAGCCGCCCGGGCGCAGATTCCGCCGCAGGAACCAGCAAAGACACCTCTGCCGGCGCTTCGGCCAGTACTTCGGCCAGTCCGACGGCGGCGGCAGGTACGGCTGCAGCCGGTCCGACGGCGCCGGCAGGTGCAGCGGCGGCAGGTTCTGCAGCAGCGGCCATGGCCGCGCCGGACGCACCACGGGCACCTGAGCCAGCCGCGGCTGGGCCGGCCACGCCTGCCCAGGGGTCTGCGACCGCCCCCGAGGCGTCCGAGTCCGCGGCTGCCACAGCCGCCCCGACGATCGCGCCGGCTGCCGAGGCCGCCCCTGCGGCGCCCGAACCCCGGGCCGCCGGGGAGACTCCGGAAGCAGCAGGTGCCCCGGGCAGCGCTGAATGGGAGACGCAGTGGTCCGAGACCGCCCCACCGGCGGAGACGCATACTCCAGCGGCCCATCCTGATGCGGCCCACGGCGCACACGCTGCAACGGCGGAAGCTGGTGCGGCAGCAGAAACGGCAGCCGCGGCTGGCCATCCGGTCCACCACCCCGAATACACCGAGCCCCACGCGCCGACCCTGCCCGGCGCGGAATCGGCAGCTGCCGAAGCCGTCGAAGACACGGACACCGGTACAGGCATAGGCACCGGCCCTGGCACGGCGATGCCCGCCCCGGCCGCCGCCGGGTCGCAGCCTGCGTCGCTCGCTGCCGCAGAAACGGCGCAGACGGCAGCCTCGTCCGCGACATCCGAGTCCTTCGCCAGCCACACGGCCGAGCCCAGCGGTCATCTCGCCACTGACCAGCCCTACGGCGAGGGGTCAGCGGCTCCGGCAGCCGACGGAAGCGGCCCTGCTGGTTTCACCGTCAAGGGCAATGCCTCGTCCATGATCTACCACGACGAGACCAGCCCGGCGTATGAAGAAACCCGTGCGGAGGTGTGGTTTGCCTCCGCGGCGCACGCCGAAGCGGCCGGGTTCCGGCCGCCGCGCCGGACGCGGCTGTAGCTGGCGGCTCAGCCGGCGTCCCGTCTCATCCGGGCCTTTGATGCTCCCCCGTCTCTTTTGCAGGCGCTTCTTTGGCAGGCGCCCTTTTACTAAGGCGGCGGCCCGGGCCGCCGCCCTGGCCGTTGCGCTGGTGTGCTTGGGCGCCTGTACCGGTGGCGGGCCAACAGCACCCGTGGTCCAGTCAGGAGACAGCACCGCCGCCGGCTCCGGCACAGCAGGCCCGGCGGCCACGCCGCAGGAGCCCACCGTTGCCGGCCGCATAGACGGGCTGCAGCTGCCATGGTCCACCGTCTACCTGCCCGACGGCACCGCCATCATTTCCGAGCGCGACACCGCACTGCTCAGGACCATCAAGGGCGGGCAGCTGGGGACGATCGGCAAGGTGCCCGGCGTCGTCCCCGGCGGAGAAGGTGGCCTCCTGGGCCTTGCCCTTTCCCCCAATTTTGCCGACGACCGGTACCTCTACGCCTACTTCACCGCGGCGGCGGACAACAGAGTCGCCCGCATGCGGCTGGAGGAGCGCGGCGGCCGGCTGGAGCTCGGCGCCCTGCAGCCCGTTTTCACGGGGATTCCAAAGGCCGGCACGCACAACGGCGGACGGATCCGCTTTGGACCCGACGGTTTCCTCTATGTGGGAACGGGCGACTCGCAGCGCCGCGACCAGCCGCAAAACAGAACGGCACTGGGCGGAAAGATCCTCCGGATCACCGCCGACGGCCGGCCGGCGCCGGGAAACCCGTTCGGCGAGAACCCGGTCTACAGCATCGGCCACAGGAACGTCCAGGGGTTGGCCTGGGACAGCGCGGGCCGGCTGTGGGCCAGCGAATTCGGCCCTAGCGTCGACGACGAGCTCAACCTGATCGTGCCGGGCGGCAACTACGGCTGGCCGGACGTAACGGGCGCCCCGCACCGCTCCGGCTTCCTGGACGCCAAAGTGGTGTGGCCGTCGACGGCGGAATCGTCCCCCAGCGGACTGGAAATAGTCGGCAGTACCGCCTACTTGGGCGCCCTGCGCGGCCAAAGACTCTGGGTTGTTCCCCTCCGGGGCGAATTCGCCGAGAAACCTGTGAGCTATTTCACGGGAAAGTACGGCCGGGTGCGCAACGTTTCGCTCGCTCCTGACGGCCGGCTATGGCTCCTCAGCAACGGCCAAAACCCTGATTTCGCGCTGATTTTGGACCTTCATGGCTAGCCGCAGTCACCACGCAGGCCTCGATTTCACACGACAGCCAATCTCGTGTAGAGTTTCATGTCGTTGCGGAGAACAACGAGGGAAATAAAAAGCCCGCGGGGAACGAATCAACAACTGCACCTCTAGCTCAACTGGCAGAGCAATTGACTCTTAATCAATGGGTTCCGGGTTCGAGTCCCGGGGGGTGCACCACAGAGAAACCCCGTCCTGCAGGCCTAGCGGCCAGCGGGACGGGGTTTCTTTTTTGTTGGCGAAAAAGCAGCATCCCGGGAATTCTGGACGTGAGGACGTTCCCGCCCGATTATGTGCTCAACCGCATCGGCGGCGGGGCGGTGACCGGATTGCGCGCGATGTTCATCGGCGCCCAGATGAATCGGCGCAGACTGATCATCGAACCTGTGTCAGTAGACTCCTGACCGCGTGGTCAGGAAAATCAGTGCCCTGGGCTTTCCGGTTCGCTTCATGGGCGGCAATTCGCGAGGTCTCGGCATTAGAGTCGGCATTAGAGATGGCGAAGGTAGCGCTCGGGTGTTTCAAGGAACGATCGCATGTTTGTGACCATTTCCAAGTCTGACCATGTCCGAGGCCGTAGACCCCAAGGTCCGGCTTCCAGGATCTGCGCCCCAGGCAGGGCGGCCAGAAGGGTGAGTGCGTAGACATAATGATCTGCGAGTTGCCCGCGGCCAACAGGTCCTTCAAGACGGCGAGAAGGGTGAGGCATCCGTTGAAGGACAATGCGGATTCGGGTTCGTCGAGCACCCACAATCCGCGTCCTCGGAAACGATCCACGGCCAGCTCCAGGAACGATTCGCCGTGTGACATGTCGTGGAACGAGATGTCCGGACCCGATGTGCTCGGATTCTTCTCGAGGTAGGTGAAGAAGCCGTGCATGGTTTCAGCACGCAGGAAGTAGCCGCGTCTTGTGGCGCCTGCATTTCGGACCAACTGCAAGTAATCGGCAAGGACGGACTCCGTAGACCTGGTGCTGTGGCGGGCGCCTGTAGATCCGCCTTCAGGAGATAGGCCGTAGGCCAGCGCGATGGCTTCTACCAGCGTGGATTTGCCGGACCCGTTTTCGCCGACCAGGATCGTGGCGGATGTCAGATCGAGTCCCTGGTCGAGGACCTGGGCGACGGGAGCCAGGGAGGCTGGCCAGATCCGACGGTCCAGAAGGTTGCTCGGATCCTCTGTCAGCCGTCGAATCGGATAGTCGTGCAGGGACATGCGCCTATTGTTGCAGGCCACCATCATTGCACCGGCGCCGCCTACGTCTCCTCAGCCGCCGGCGCAGCCATTACGCCCGAGGTCGCGGCGACCGTCGGGCACAAGTAGCTCGGGGACAGCCGCGAGACAGCGGGAGAAGTGGAACCGTCGACGTCGGTCCTGGCTGCCTGGCGGCCGACCTGCAGGTCGTCGTGTTCTGAGAAGGTCGCCCACCAGCCACGCTATCGGCAGAGCAGTTGCTGCAGAGGGCGAACCTGAACGATGCCCTCGATGTTGCCAGGCCGGTGGATCACAGCGGAGTTTTCCAGGACCTCGAGGGGGCGTCCGCGGCCTGCGCAGAGCTAACCTCCGCCGGGTACCTCACGACCGTGTCCGGGGAAGGCGAAATCCTGGTCGAAGCCCAAAAGCTCAGCACCGTCGATCCTGTTGCGGTCCGTGCATTTACGGGCGAAGTGAGTGCACTGACCACGATCTGCCCACCGGCGGACCAGACTCCGAACTTTCAGGACCCGCGAGTTATCCGCGGCTCCACTCGCCTGCCCTCGGTGGTCGGCATGATCAGACCTCCGGATGCTTCGGGTCCTTGCCCCGTTCTCGCCAATAGTCGTCTTTCTGCTCCCGCAGAAACCTCACGAAGTACACCATCGCGGTCACCAACACGATGGCCTGAAAGGCTAAGAGGACCCACGTGAGCCACTCCCACTGTTCAGTGCGTAACGCCGGAATCAGCCCACGTATCAGGGAAACGGCAGCCCCCACGATAAAGGCGACCATGACAGGTGGAGGGAGCGGGGTTCGCCGTCGCTGCGGAGTACTCATGGCCCACCCTACCGATTCTTCGTTTTCGTCATTCATGGCGTTTGGAGACCCGTCGCGCCTTCCGATGTTCCTGCCACACGTACAGGGGAACGAAGGCCAGCAAGAAAGCGGTACCGATCCCGGCGGCGGCTCCAAGCAATTCATAAGTGATCTTCAGCGGCGGGGACGAGCCATCGTCTAAGCCCCGAAGGATGAGTGCCGCAGCGACAGCAACAACGGTCACGATGAGAACGATCAGAATTGCTTTCCGCAGACGAGCTCTGGCGAGCGGGGCTTCGGTCATTGAAGGCTCCGATCTGTTGGTCGCGAAACTGATGGATACGAAATGGCACGATTAGGGGCTGCCTGTCGGCTATCGCCACCGCACGCCACTCTTACCGCAGTCGCTCATCGATGAGCTTCAGGCCAGGCTCGCCGGTGGCCAGATGCAGCCGCCCTCTGTCGGTCGTCATGGCCACAATCCCCCAGTTCTTCTTCAGCTCGCGAGGCCGCTTCGGGGGCGGCTCGACTTGGCCCTGGCGGGCGACGTCGGAGAACACCGTGATCTTGCCTTCGGGCTCACCCTTGTCGATGTAGTCAGGCTGAAACTTGAACGTGCCGGTGCCGATTTCGGCGAAGCCCGGTAACCACCGGCCACGGAGGGAATCGGGATGCGAGTCCGCGTACCGGAGTGCGCATTCGATGACGCCGCGCTCGGCGTCGCGAGCCACCCGCTCTTTCCGTTCAGGGGCTGCCTTGTAGCCAAGCAGGAACGATCCGAGGCCCATGATGACAACAGCTAATGCCGTGGATCCCCAGAAGCCCAGGTCGTCGCGAGAGACGCTTGAGGCCATGGTCGCGACGAAGAGCAGCCAGAACTGTGAGGTGACAGCAGCCTTTTCCCACCTGCCCCGGGGTGAGGGTTTCAGCATCTCGACAGCCATGTCCGCACCTACTCCTCTACGATCGTGGCAGCCGCACCGCTAGCACTGGCCGTGAGCGGTGAAGCAACGACAGTGGCAATCGCTACAGCCACGATTCTCCGCGAGCTGTCAAATGACCCGGTGTCATCGTCGTCCCCCTTTGATGGCAAAGACCATCGACAGGGTTGCAACCACTACGGCACCAACCACAGCTCCGGCAATTACTGTCTGCGTTGAAATCCCGACGATGACTTGCCAGATTGCCATGAAGATCACAAATGCGACCACCGCGACGAGAGCACGGACTACCCACGGTTTGGTCGTCTTATTCGGCACAGGTGATCAGTCCCCCAACCACTCCGCCGACCCCGCCTACCGCAACAAACATCGTGGCTCCAGACTTGGAACTGAGTGATGTCGATCACTTTAGACACGGGTTTTGTCCAATGACTAGAGAAGTATGCTTGTCATTTTCGTGACAAAAGTCAGGCTGGCGGGCCGTGTCATATTCCGCATGGCGCTGGCCGCTCCCGGAAGGCGGCTCCTTGAGCGTCCAGATGGAGTTTTTTGGTCCCTATTCGTTATTCCCAAATGCGTGAGTTGAAAGTAGTCTCCACTCTGGGGGAAACAATCAGGCGGGGGAACTGTCTCAGCCGGCGCGTCAAGCCCGACATCACCGGTTCGAGGCAGCGCCGAGCGTTGCGGAAAAATGAGGTCTGCAGTGTTCAAGAAACGCCCGCTCACGCTCGCCATGGCCGTCCTGGCCCTCGCAGGCAGCGCCGTCGCCGCATCCGTGCCCGCTGAAGCGGCCGGATACACCACCGGCGGGGCCATCGGCGCCCTTTACAACGCCCAAGGGCGCACCATCGGAGCCCCGACGTCCAACGAGTACAGCGGCCACGCGGACCGCGTCCAGAACTTCCGGTACGGGCTCATCTACTGGTCCCCGGCAACCGGCGCCCATTCGGTCCGTGGCGGGATCCTCGGCGAATACAGGCGCCTGGGTACCGACGCCGGCAAGCTCGGTCTGCCGATCACCGAGGAAAAGCGGACGGTCGGAGGCGGCGTCTACCAGCAGTTCAAGGGCGGGATCATCTACTGGACGCCGACCGCCGGCGCCCACTCCACGCTGGGGGCGATCCGCTCGCTGTATGCCCAGGCCGGTGCTGAGCGGGGCGCACTGGGGTTCCCCACCTCGGGTGAGATCAGCGTCAAGAACGCGGGGGCCAGTTTCGTCTACCAGACCTTCGAGCGCGGCATGATCTCCTGGAACGGCGTGCGGGTCCCTGTCTTCAATGAGGACCCGACCCATGCCCACGCCGTGTTCGGTGACTACTACAAGGAGTATCTTGCAGCCGGCGGGGTCAAGGTGGTCGGCTACCTCTCCAGCAACCAGGGCATCGGCCATGACGAGACCGGGGCCATCTCGGTTGCCGGCCAGTGGTTCCAGAACGGCGCCATCGTCTCCAAGACCGGGGCTGGAGTCCACTACCTGCCCAACGCCTGGCTGGATGGAGTCAGCGTCCCGGACCTGGAGGCCCTGGGTTATCCCACGAGCGGCGTCCACGCAGTGGCCGGCGGGACGGCGGTGTCCTTCGAACACGGGTCGGTGACGCGCGGCCTGGACGGAAAGTTCACGGTCACGCTTTCGACTCCTGCTCCGGCGCCAACGGCACAGAGCGGAGTGCTGAAAAGCTCCCGGGTCCCGAGCCCGACAAGCATCAACCGCCGATAGGAAGAAAACCTGCCGGCCCGGGACGTGCCCGGGCCGGCGGACCACCAGTTCGTCGCTGCTGCATCGGCTGAGGTGATGACGGCAGCGGCGTGGGGCATCATGAAAATGGCGGCACATCCACACGGGGGTACGTTATGAAGCCTGAGGACGTCGCCAAGTGGACCGATGCGTATCTGGCCGGGCTGGAGGCAATGGACTCAATCTCCTTGGCAGGCGACGCGCGCGCCGGACAATGGAACAGGCACGTCCATCGGATGCAACGTGCCCAGCTAGAGCTGAGGAAGACTGCTGAAGGGCGCGCGGCAATCACGGCGATGATCGCCCATCCCACCCCGACCGTGGCCCAATGGTCCGCCGCTCATTATCTGTTCTGGGCTGAAATCGAAGCGCGGGCCTATCTGGAGACTCTCGCAAGATCGGACGGCGTCGGGTCCTTAGAGGCGGAAATGGTTCTGCGTGAATTTGGCGCTGGCCGCCTAAAGATGGACTGGGAGCCCAAGCGCCGATGAACCTGCCTGGTAGAACGGCAAGAGAGCTAGCAGGGGATTAGATGGACGGACAGGGCGCAACGGGGTGGAAATGCGGAATCTGCGGACAGCTACATGACGGACTTCGTTGTTGGGTAGTTCTGCGCGTCCGATGCCGGAACTCCACAGGTTAACGAATAGCTGGCTGTTGTTTACTAGGTACTAACGCTGCGGGCTGGTCGGGCACGCGATGCCGTCGCCGTCCGGGTCCAGCTGTTCGGTGTAGCCCGGCTCGCCTCTCTTGAAGGCCCCCTGGCCGCTGGCCCAAGCGTCGTTGCAGTTGGTGAAGTGGAACGTCTTCTCTGCGGCGTCGGCCGGCTTGGCCTGTGCGGTTCTTGATGGTTGCGGCGTGGGCTTAGTGGCGACCGTCCAGGTGGCGGGCGCAGTCTCGGCGCCAGCGAACGCGGCGTGCGCCGTCAGGGCCCCGGCGATACCGGCAACCAGGGCCAGGAGGATCAGCCCCGAAATCCAGAGGACAGGCCGGGACTTGCGGCCGGTCTCGGCGGGGGCGGTGGGATCGATCTGGCTCACTGGGGGCCTTCCTTTGCTTGGGCTGACACTGCTCTCAGGTGCAGAGAGCTCCGTTGGCCGATGCCGAAGGCAGACGATCCCTAGTCTAATTCGCCAGGGAGCGGCTGCTGCACGGGCGCTTCCTTGTCCCCACCGTCGTTGAGGACAAAGGGACAGCGTTGTCGATGTGTCGGGCGCGTCAGAACTCATGCTTCGTATATGTGCGGCAGGACCGCCCCCGCTCGCCCGCTTAGACTCCGGGCCGGCACTCCCCCTGGCCGAGGAGGGCCAGGCCGTTGAGATCCCCGGCCTGGTAGGTGTTCAGGCCCGCAGAGTCGGTCGGGTTCATCAGCTGGGTCGGGTCCTGGACGTGGTCCAGCCCCACGAGGTGGCCGAGTTCGTGTTCGATGGTGCCTCTGCCCTGGGCCGGGCCTTCCTGTTTGATCAGGGACTTTAGGGCGGGAGCATTCAGTTCCAGCTGGCCGCTGACGTAGGTGTAGTCACTTCCCCCGACGCTGACCGACTCGCTGCCAGCCTGGCCAAGGATGGTGCCCTGGCCCTCGAGGTCGGTGAAGCTGGACTCCTCGGCCGTACTTTCCCAGGCGATGAGCACCGGCGCCCACCGGTCCCCGTACCGGCCCGGCTGGTACGACTCGCGCTGCGCAGACGGAGCCTCCGTGGTGGCGCCGTCGTCGATGAACACCAGCCCGGTCGCGCGGGAGACTGCGGCGATGGCCTCCTTGATGAGCTCCGGTCCGGCAGCGGGTGAGTTGGCGGCGCGGGTGACGTAGTGGATGGGCCGGCACGGGTCATACCCGACCGGGTTCCCGTCGTCGCTGGTGTCGCTGAAGGCGTTGGCGGCGGACGTGGCGGGCACCGCTGCGGGGCGTCCGAGCTGGGCAGCGGCCTCTTCCCGGCCCGGGGTCGGGTAGTCGGTGAAAGGCTCGGACCCGTCAGCGTCAGCCGGTGCCCTAGAGCCGGCGGGGTCCTGGCCGGTGTGGTAAATCAGAGGGCCTGGTTCGTTGGTACTGGGCTCGCTGATGCAGCGGTGTGGGGTTGTGCCAGTCCTCGGGCGGGAGCGGGTTGCCGGCCATTTATTCAAGCTTCCACAGCGGAATTCGCTTCGGTTCCCCCAGCTCCCCCGGCTCACTCATCAGCGCCTGTACCCCCATCGTCGTCGGCTCCGGTGTCAGCGTAAGGGAATCCGAGGCGGCGCACCACATCCATGGCCGCTTTACCCCGGCCACGGTGCCGGTTACTTGCAGGCGGCGAGGATACCGGCGATGGCGTCGTGCTCTGGCTGGGTGACCCAGAGCTTGTACTTGGCCTTCACGGCGGTCTGGCGGGCGACGTACTCACACCGGAATGCCTTGTTCGCCGGCAGCCACGCGTCGGCCGAGGAGTCCGATTTCTGCTGGTTGGCGGACCCATCGGCTGACATGAGGTTCAAGGGGTCGTTCGCGAGCTGGAGGCGCTGCTCGGCGCTGATCTGCTGGGCGCCGGTCTGCCAAGCCAGGGACAACGGAATGATGTGGTCGATCTGGACGGCGGCGGAGTTCTGGCCGCGGGTGAAGTTGATGGGCTTGCCGGTGTACTTGTCGGCGAGCTTCCCGGAGGCGATGACGCAGTCTTTGGTACCCGGTTTGGTCGTTACCTCGGTGAGGTCGCGGCGGAGCATGTCGTTGCGCGTGTCGCAGCCGTTGTGGTCCACGTCAGACCAGGCGGGGCCGAACTGCCCTCGGCTGTAGCCGGTCTTCGGGGCCTTGCCCTTCACTGGGATGGACGCCAGCTGGGCTACGGCCGCGGCGGTTTGGCCCGGGTTGCTGGAACCGGCAGCGGGGGCTTGGGACGCTCCCGCGCTGTGGATGGCGTCGGCGACCTTGGCACCAACATGGGCTGCGGCGTTACAGCCGGCGAGGGAACCTGCCAGGACCAGGCAGGTGAGAACGGTTAGGGACTTGGTGACTGCGGAGCGGGTGATGATCATGTTCCTTCATTTGTGCGGCGGGCTTGAACAGGCTACCCGCGGCAACTACCCGAGCACGGCAGCCAGGTTGATGGTGCCGGTCACGTAGGAATGGAAGGGCCCCGCACTGTTGAACGTTGCGGGGCCGGCCCGGGCGCCTTGTACATCGGGGCCCCAGTTGACCCGGCACGACCCGACCGGTGCATGGAAAGGGGCCGTGGCCGGGATAAAGATCACGAGCCAGTGAGGCTGGAGAGCTCGTCAGACGATTTGGTCGAGCCGCCGCAGAGTTTCTCGGGCAGCCCCGAGCCCTTGAACGATGCCGAGGCCTTTCATCCGATCCCGACTGGCACGCCGCCTCCATGCACCGTGTAACGCCACTGCTCCCCCGCCAGGGCGACGAGCTAAGTTCAGGCGTACCGGCCCATAATCGCCGGCCCGGGCATGCTCCCACTTGAATTCTTGGTCCTAAGCATGCTTAGGATAGTGTCATGGCCGGATCGAACGGCTGCCAACACCACAGGAGGAATCACCATGGGACTAGGCGACAAGATTGAGAACGCTGCTGAGAAGGCTGGCGGCAAGGCCAAGGAAGCTGCCGGCAACGCCACGGGCGACGACCGACTGAAGGCCGAAGGCCAGACTGACCAGGCCAAAGGCGACCTGAAGCAGGCCGGCGAGAAGGTCAAGGACGCCTTCAAGAAGGACTGACCCCAACGCAGGCGAAGGGCGCATCTCCGACAACGAGGTGCGCCCTTCGTTGTGCCTGGACCCTCAAGTGCCGCCGCAACAGCTGCCGTCAGCTGACCTGGCTACCGTACGTTCGAGGATTGGACATCTAGGCCACACGCAGGCGGCCAACCGTTCGTTCCCTGCCAACCCAACAAGGACATGGTTCTAGTGTCAGCGTTACGCGGCCCGGGTTCCGGGGGCCTGATGGTCGTGTCGACGCCATTATCCAAAAGGCGGGGCCAACGACTCGTTCGGTTAGCATCGTCTCGTGGCTGAGTGAGCCGGTAGTCGCCTCAGGTGTCCCGCCCCGGGCGCACTGTAAGCGCTCCTGTCCTGTCCGCACACATACGCTGAAAACCTGTGGCCGAATGAAAGATGTCTCCGTGAAGAAGCTCCTCCCCCTCGCCGTGCTGGGCGCTGTCGTCTTGTCCGTTGGCGGATGTTCAACCGCCACCCCTGGCCCAGGCACAGCCGTTCCGACTCCGAGCGTGGCCTCATCCGCCGCAGCCGCGACTCCGACCACGGGCTGGGAGCTGGACACCAAAGGCGGTGCCGAACGGATCAAGGCAGCAGGCTTGCCGGTCCTCAACACGGAAGGGGCAGCCGAGCACTTCCACGCCCATCTGGACGTCTTCGTGGACGGCAAGCCCATTACTGTCCCGGCGGACATCGGCTTCAGCTTCTCCGCCACCGGGCAGCCGAACGGCATCTCGGCGTTGCACACCCACGACGAGTCCGGCATCGTCCACATTGAGGCGCCGGTCGCCGGCGACACGTATACCCTTGGCCAGCTTCTGACCGAATGGGGCGTCCTGGGCGGCACCGGCAAGCCCGGGACCGCCCACTCAAGCACATCGGACTGGTCGGTCGCCGTGAACGGTGCGAAGCAGGAAGGGCCCGCCCAGGCTGTCGTCCTGAAAGCCCATGACGAGGTGGTCCTGTTTCATGGGACGGCACCGGAGCCGCTGCCCACGGCGTTCAAGTTCCCGGCCGGCCTCTAAGCCAGTCCCCGTACCTAAGGCCCAGCTCAACGCCTAGTGGAGGGACTGCCGATGCCGACCCCGAGCGCTGCTCTCGATCCCTATCGCAACTGGACCGAGCCCCGCGACGGAGTGGGGTCGAACCCATTCCGGCTCGCCAGCAAGGTGGAGTCAGAAGCCTCCCTCAACGAAATTTCAGAAGCCTGGCCCGCTCACGCACTGCCCGAGCTGGAGGCACTCTGGCTATCAAGTCGTGAGGCGTGGCTTTTTCGGGACATCGACTACGGCCAATGGGGCCTGCACATCCTCGACCCCGCCGCGGCGGCGGCGCTCACCAACGCCGAGCGAGGAAGGCGACCGGGCGACTTTGAGGCAACCGACGCCGTGATCGGCGAGTTCCTCGGCGACAGCGACCTCCTAGTGCTGGAGGCCAACGGCGGCGTCCTGGTCGCGCTGCCCTTGGATCCGCGCGCCGACTGGCCACGGGTGGCGTCGACGCTATCCGAGTTCCTGTCCCGGTACCTCGAAGCTATTGGCGAAAAATACTGGGAGAGCTCTTAACCACGACCGGAGCAGGTGACTCCATGCAAGCAGACCGGTGGCGGGAAGCAAGCAGGCGCACAAGTGCGTGTCGACTCTTGGGCCCCTCACTGGTCGGCATGGGCAGAGCCTAGAACCGCTCTTCGATGAGGTTCAAGCTAGGCTCGCCGGTGGCGAAGTGGAGCCTGCCTCTAGGGAAATGGTTTGACAATTTCAGGGCCGACCCATGACAGGTCAGTCAAGGTCGGGATCTCCGAATCGGAGAAACGGGAATTGCTTAGAGTTCGCCTATCCGAGCAAGCCATTAGGTAGTAGCCTCTCAATTGCGCCGACTTTGGCGACAATATTGGGGGAAACACATGAACGAGCCGAACGATCTTCACACCGCCACGACGCAGGAACTCCCGACGGAGTCGGAGGCGGCTGCCTTCCACTTGCAGCAGGGATTGAAGTACCGCCGCAATTCCATCATCATCGGCCTCATCGGCCTGTTCCTGTTCGGTATCGCCATGGGGGTCATGGCATTCATCATGGCTCGCCGGGCCGAAGCGGCCGGGGTCAAGGCCACCGCCGGAAAAGTCCTGGGTTTGCTGGACATCATCGGCGGCATTATTGTGATCACGATATTCGCCAGCAACAGATAACAGGCGGTCCGGGCGTCGGTGTCACGCATCGGACGGGAAGGGGAACCACATGAGCTTTAAAGGCTGGAACCCGCTGGCGCTCCTGCCAGTCGCGTTCATAGCGGTCTTTATCGTCCTGGCCGTGCGCCGGGCCCGGAAACGCAGGGACTGAAGACCGCCCAAGCTGTTCTTACCGCGAAGCTACAAGGCCTCTGAGGGATTGGACAGCGACTCGACGGCACCCACTGCCGCCACATGTGCCTCCCGGCAGTTCTTTATTGGCAGTGAAAGGCAGCATCACCGGGCCTGGGTTCCCTGCCGGCGGGCGGCGTAGCCCTACGATGGTGAGGATGAACTCAATGCGGAAGGCCTGTTACGCATCCGCCGTGGCCCTTCTGCTCGCCGCATCCCCGCTGATCCTGGCGTTGCCCGCAGCGGCCGGTCCCTGCGGGCCAGCCGGCCTCCTCCCGGCGAAATTCTGCCCGACCCCACCGACTCCAGGCCCGCCGTCGGCCTCCCCGTCACCCAGCCCGACCGTCCCCGGCATCTCCGCCCCGCCACCGTCAGGGGCTGCGCCTTCCCCAGCGCCTCCCCGAAAGCCGAAGGCAACGCCGTCCCAGGCACAACCCACTAAGCCAGCGCAGCTCCCGGCACCGCCGACGTCGGCCCCTGTTTCAACAGCGGACCCGGACAAGACGCCTTCACCGGCCACGGAGGTTGCAGCGATCACGACGGCGGCCTCCGCGCCTCCAGCGGCGGACGCCGGCCAGGACCACTCAACGGAGCAGCCGCTGGGCGCGGCGGCCGGGCAAGGTGATGCGGAACCGGACGGGCAGCTCAGCGTCGCCGGATCCCTGCTTGCGCTAAGTGGCCTCCTCATCGGGCTCTCCGGAGCGATTGGCCTCCGCCGGCCGGTTCAACCGTGAAACGGCCGCCGAACCATCACATGTCAATGTGGGGTTCAGCGGCCGTCGAGTCACATCGTGGCCTCAGACCTTCTCGCGGGGCCGGTCAACTACCGTCTCCGGCTCTTCGACTGTGAACTCCTTGCTGCGGCGCGGGAAGCCCCAGAACCGGCCTTCCTTTGCCTCCACCCGGGGCTCCGGGCGTTCCTCAGGTTCCCGCGCGGCATCCTTTCTGGCATCCCGGCGGAAATCCTTGTTGTACTGGTAGCACATCACTGACCTCCTTCATGGTGACTGCCCTTTAATGGTCCCCCCGAAGCAGTGCCGCGTCGATACTTCGCGGCCGCTCATTTCCGCCTGAACGGCCGGCCAGCCCTTGGGTTTCACTGGGGTACTCTCTGTCTTAGAACCGGAGAGTGCATTGAACCAGCGCACGCACCATGCCCCGCAAAGGATGTAGAGCCCATGACCGTCCCGCCCAAAGCGTCAGCCCCCGGCCCTGGCTGGTATCCCGACCCTGCTGGCTCCGGCCGGCTTCAGTGGTGGAACGGTTCTGCGTGGACCGGACAGTTCAGCGCACCCCAGTTCCAGGCGGCGCCGGCCCAACACCGGGTGGCACCGCGCACGCGCATCAGTGCCGGGACGCCGGTCTACAACCTGTATATCTGGACGATTGTGGCCCTGCCGCTGGTGCCCCTCATCCTGCTCATGTTCTGGAACCCGGTGTTCCGGCTGCGCACCGTGGGCACTCGCCAAGTCCAGATCATTGACCCGGCGTCGATCTTCACGGCGCCTTACTTCCTCCTGCTGGCGACCGGCCTCGTGGCCTACGGCGTGTCCGCGCTTCTGGCGTATCTGGACTGGGACCGGCTGCGCAAGGACGGCGTGATCCGGCCATTCCATTGGGCGTGGGTGTTCCTCAGCCGGGAGCTCTACGTGATTGGCCGCTCGGTGATTGTCCACGAGGTGGCCCCGCGGCGCGGACTCGCGCCGGTATGGGCCACGATCGGCGTCATCCTGCTCACCGTGGTGCTCACCGGTCTCAAGATGTCCGCCATCGCGGCCACCCTGGCCAACCAGGCCGCGACGATTTAGGGAGCGGCAAGGGGCAGGCGGGCCTGAGGGAAGTACAGCCCCTTGGGGCGCCGGCTAGTTAAGCGGGGCGGTCCCGGCGGCGACGCCGGAGTCGGTAGCTACGCCCGGGGCCGCAGCGACGCCTGGCTCGGCGCCCGTGACGATGGCCGTGGCCTCTGGAGACGCGGACTTGGTTGCCAGCACCCGGACCACAGCCTGGAGCTCCTGCCGCAGCAGGTCCGGGTCAATGGGCGTTGCGGCGAGCACGGAGCGTTCCATATCGGCAGCCGCCGCGACGGCCTGCCGCCCCTGGTCAGTCAGGGACACCACGTGGCTGCGCCGGTCGGAAGTGCTGCGCTGCCGCGAAATGTGGCCGTGCGCCTCCAGCCGGCTCAGAGTCTTGCCCATGGTCTGGGCCTGGACCCGAACGAGTTGGGCCAGTTGGGCTTGTGTCATAGGCCCATTCGCCGAAAGCACTTCCATGGCGATCACCCCGGCATGGGTCAGGCCAATGGCCCCCAATTTTTCGTTCCAGGAGTGTTCTACAAGACGTGCTGCCGTGGACAATAGGCGGCCCGTGGGCCAGCGATCCATATCAGGCATACCCAAGAGTATAGCGAGCAGCGGATTCGTCCGGCGCCCACCTGCTCACTACGCTGGATAGTCACCCCACTTCACCACGTACCCCACCCAAGGAGACACCCGTGCCTGAGCGACTCACTGCCGGTGCCACAGCACCGGATTTCACCCTCAAGAACGCCCAAGGACAGGACGTTAGCTTGCGCGATTTCCGAGGCCGCAAGACCGTGATCTATTTCTACCCGGCGGCCTCCACACCCGGATGCACCAAGCAGGCCTGCGATTTCCGGGATTCCCTTGGCTCGCTTCAGGCCGCAGGTTATGAGGTGGTGGGCATCTCCCCGGACCCTGTCGGGAAGCTTGCGGCGTTCGCGGCCGCCGAAGGGCTGACCTTCCCGCTGCTCTCCGACGAGGACCACACCGTCGCCGAGGCATATGCGGCCTGGGGCGAAAAGAAAAACTACGGCAAGACCTACCAAGGCCTCATCCGCTCCACCATCGTTGTCGACGCCGAGGGCAAGGTCGCAGTCGCGCAGTACAACGTCCGGGCCACCGGGCATGTCGCCAAACTTCGCCGGGACCTGAAACTCGACGCCTGATAGGTACAATGGACCCTGGCGACCGCCGCCGGGGACTTACCCCGGGACGACGACGGCGCCGCGCGCGAGTGGTGGAATTGGCAGACACGCAGGATTTAGGTTCCTGTGCCTTCGGGCGTGGGGGTTCAAGTCCCCCCTTGCGCACAGAGAGAACCCCGGTCTTCGGACCGGGGTTCTCGTCGTTTCCAGCAGTTTTCAGCGTTTCTTAGCGGGCGTGAACCAGCAGTTTCCAGCGGTTTTAGATGGGTCAAAAAGAATTTCACATCTGCACCCATCCGTTTCCTCCGAGCAGCCGAATACCCATTGAGACACCAACCAAGGGTCGGTGCCCAACAGTCGGGAAAGGCCGCAGCGGCAATATTCGCCGCAGGCAACCATCGGCACAACAAAGGAGAAACCGAAATGCAGAACATCAAGCGCACCACGTTCGCCGTTGCAGGTATCGCAGCTGCCGCCATGCTCAGCCTCACTGCCTGCGGCGGATCCAGCACCACCGCCTCCTCGGCCCCCGCCTCCGCGGCGCCGTCGGAATCCAGCATGGCGCCGTCCCCGTCCATGAGCGCCTCCGCCGCGGCCATGGATCCGGCTGCTAACCTGGTCGGCTCCGGCTGCGCGGCCTACGCCGCCAAGGTTCCGAGCGGTGCCGGCTCCGTCTCGGGCATGGCACTTGACCCGGTAGCCACCGCGGCTTCCAACAACCCGATTCTGACCACCCTGACCGCCGCTGTTTCCGGCAAGCTCAACCCCAAGGTCAACCTGGTGGACACGCTCAACGGCAGCGAATTCACCGTCTTCGCCCCGACCGATGACGCCTTCAAGAAGATCGACCCGGCCACGATCGCGGCCCTGAAGACGGACGACGCCACGCTGAGCAAGATCCTGACTTACCACGTGGTCCCCGGCAAGATCACCCCGGACCAGATTGTCGGCACCCACAAGACGGTTCAGGGCGGTTCGGTCACGGTGACCGGCACCAAGGATGCCCTCAAGGTCGACGGCGCCAACGTTGTCTGCGGCGGCGTCCAGACCGCCAACGCCACTGTCTACATGGTCGACTCAGTCCTGATGCCCAAGTAGGCAGTCAAAGCCCTCCTGCCCCGGCTCCAGCCTGACTCCCTGGACCATTAGGAGAAGCGAAGGCCCGCACCACCAGGTGCGGGCCTTTGCTTTTTTGTGCTGCGGGAACCGTGGCTGTTGGCCGGCGACGGTGTGCCACAAAAGCTGTCGGCCCCGGCGGTCAACTAGACTGGGGCTGTTCCGCAGCCGGCGGACCTTCCAGTTCCCAGAGGTGATTCTCGAGTGCCCAGCAGTACAGTGCCCAGCAGGACAGTGCGGCGGATTGCCGCCAGCATCGGGGCCGCTCTTCTTGTGCTGCCGCTGGCGTCCTGCACGGGCAGCCTCGGCCCGGCACCCGGCTCTTCAACCGCCTCACCCACCTCCAGCGCGGCACCCACCGCGGTCTTCACCTTCGGCACCGGCTCGGAACCGCTGGGGCTCGATCCTGCCCTGGTCTCCGACGTCGAGTCCTACCGCGTCACCCGGCAGGTCCTGGAAGGCCTTGTGGGCGTGGACCAGACCACCGGCGAGCCCACGCCGCTGCTGGCCACCGAGTGGTCCCAGACCGATGACGGCCGGACCTACGAGTTCAAACTGCGCGAGAACGTCAAGTTCCAGGACGGGACGGCGTTTGATGCCGCCGCTGTCTGCACCAACTTCAACCGCTGGTTCAACTTTTCGCCGGCCCTCCGCAAGCAGGCCTCGGGCACCACATTCAAGGGTGTGTTCAAGGCCCACGCGGACCAGGCCCCGCTGTCCATCTACAAGGGATGCACAGCCGTGGCGCCGGACAACGTGCGGATCGGCCTCACCCAGCCCTTCACGGGATTTCTCCAGGCCCTCACCCTCCCGGCCTTTGCGATCTCTTCGCCCAAGGCCCTCGCCGCCGAGCACGCGGACGTCCTGAACCAGAGCCGGGGAGGGCAGGCGATGTCCGCCTACGGCCTCCACCCGGTGGGCACCGGACCGTACGTTTTCGGCTCCTGGGACTCGGACAGAGTCACCCTGGCCAGCAACAAGGACTATTGGGGCGACAAGGGTCAGATCGGGACCATCAAGTTCGTGACCTACGATCAGCCGCAGACCCGGATGCAGGCACTCCTCGAAGGCAAGATCGACGCCTACGACGCGGTCACGGTCGGAAACTTCGATCAGCTGGTCAAGAGCGGTAAGCAGATCATCCAGCGGGACCCCTTCTCCGTGATGTACCTGGGCATGAACCAGGAAGTTCCCATCCTGCAAAACCTCAAGGTGCGCCAGGCGATCGAGATGGGTCTGGACAAGGACACGCTGATCCGCAGGTTCTTCATCGACAACACAGCCCAGGCGTCCCAGTTCGTTCCGCCCAAGCTCAGCGGCTTCAACAACAACGCCGCTGCGCTCGGCTACAACCCGGGCAAGGCCAAGGAACTCCTCGCCGAGGCCGGCTACAAGGGTGAGGTGCTGAAGTTCTATTACCCGCTCAACGTCACGCGGCCTTACCTGCCGACGCCGGAGAAGGTGTACGCCGAAATCAGCCGTCAACTGACCGCCATCGGGCTCAACATCAAGCCCGTGCCCGTGGACTGGGCGGACGGCTATCTGCAGAAGGTCACCTCCCCGGGCGACCACGCCCTGCACCTGCTGGGCTGGAACGGCTCCTATTCAGACCCCGACAATTTCGTGGGCCCGCTCTTTGGCGCGAACACCGGCGAATTCGGCTACCAGGACCCCCAGGTCTTCTCCAAGATCGCCCGGGCCCGGGGCCTGCCGGACGGCACGGACCGCACTGCGCAGTACCAGACCATCAATGCGCAGATCGCGGCCACGGTGCCCGCGGTGCCCATTGCCTTCCCGATCTCGGCACTGGCGCTCTCGGACCGGGTCCTGAAGTACCCGGCGTCGCCGGTGCTTAATGAAGTTTTCACAAAGGTCGAGCTAAAGCCTTGACGCACGGGGCCAATTTCAGTTAGTGGGCGGTGCGGGATATTCTGTGACAGCCAGAGCCGCTGCTATCGGAGACTGATTGTGACTTTCATTTCCAAGACCCAACATGCCGACGTCGTCCTGATTGGCGGCGGCATCATGAGCGCCACTCTCGGTGCTTTCATCAAGCAGCTTGAGCCGAACTGGACCATCTCGCTCTTCGAGAAGCTCGACGAGCCGGGACTGGAAAGCTCCGGCCCGTGGAACAACGCCGGCACCGGACACGCGGCCCTGTGTGAGCTTAATTACTCCCCCGCAGCCAAAGACGGCTCGGTGGACCCCGGCAAGGCCCTGAACATCAACGAGCAGTTCCAGCTGTCCCGCCAGTTCTGGTCCCACCTCGTCTCGAATTCCCTGATCGGCTCCCCCAAGGGCTTCATCAACACCGTTCCGCACATGAGCTTCGTGATCGGCGAGGACCACGCCAAGTTCCTCCGCACCCGCTACGAGGCGCTCAAGCCGAACCCGCTGTTCCGGTCGATGGAGTACTCCGAGGACCACGCCCAGATCGCCAAGTGGGCCCCGTTGATCGTCAAGGGCCGCGACCCCAAACAGCGCGTCGCGGCAACCCGCGCAGCCGAGGGCACCGACGTCGATTTCGGCGCCCTGACCCGCGAGCTGACCACGTACCTGGGCAACAACGGCGTGGAGATCAACTACGGCCACAACGTCAGTGACATCAAGCGCGCCTCCGGCGGCGGCTGGGACCTGTCGCTCAAGCACCCGCAGTCCGGTGAGCACGGCTCCATCCACGCGAAATTCGTGTTCGTCGGCGCCGGCGGCGGCGCCCTGCACCTGCTGCAGGCTTCCGGCATTCCGGAGAGCAAGGGGTTTGGCGGCTTCCCCGTCTCCGGCCAGTTCTTCCGCTGCACCGACGAGGCCCTCGCGGCCCAGCACAGCGCGAAGGTCTACGGCCAGGCATCTGTCGGCGCCCCGCCCATGTCCGTGCCGCACCTGGATACGCGCTACGTCAACGGCAAGCGCTCCCTGCTGTTCGGCCCCTACGCCGGCTTCTCCACGAACTTCCTCAAGAACGGCTCCTACCTGGACCTGCCGCTGTCCATCCGCCCCTCCAACATCATCCCGATGCTGGCCGTGGCCAAGGACAACATGGACCTCACCGCCTACCTGATCAAGGAGGTCGCCAAACGCCACGGCGACAAGGTCGAGGCCCTGCGCGAGTACTACCCCGAGGCCCAGGACGGCGACTGGGAGCTCATCACCGCCGGCCAGCGGGTCCAGATCATCAAGAAGGACCCGAAGAGGGGCGGCGTGCTGCAGTTCGGCACCGAGGTCATTGCCGGACGTGACGGCACCATCGGTGCCCTGCTCGGCGCCTCCCCGGGCGCGTCCACGGCCGTGCCGATCATGATCGAGCTGCTCCAGAAGTCCTTCCCCAAGAACTTCAAGGGCTGGCAGTCCAAGCTCAAGGACATGATGCCCGGCTACGGTGTCAAGCTCAACGACAACCCTGAGCTCGCCGCGCGCCTGGAGGCCGAGACGGCCAAGACGCTGCAACTCGAGCAGGTCTCCGCCCGCAACTAAGCCGGGTGTCGGGCCCTGGCTGGTCTACACTGCTGGTTTGGGACCGCTGCAACTCCTTGACGTCCCCGTTGGCAGTACGTTCTCGATCCACCAGGAGACCATGAGATGTTCCGGCTCGCAAAGCTCTCGCTCGCCAACCGGGCCCTGATCGCGCTGATCACCGTGTTCGCGTCGGTATTCGGCGTGATCACGATGTCCTCGCTGAAGCAGGAGCTCATCCCGTCCATCGAGTTCCCGCAGATCACCGTCATCTCCTCGATGCCCGGCGCGTCGCCGGAGGTGGTCGACAAACAGATCAGCGCCCCGCTGGAAACGGCCCTCAACGGCGTCGAGGGCCTGGAGTCGACGTCGTCAACTTCGCGCAACGGCGTCTCCCAGATCACCCTGGCGTTCACGTACGGCACCAACCTGGACCGGGCCCGGAATCAGATCGACCGCGCAATCTCCAACGCCAAGCAGGCCCTGCCGAAGGTCGTCCAGCCGCAGGCGATCGCCGGGAGCATCAGCGACTTCCCGATCGTGTTCCTGGCCGTGTCCTCGGATAAACCGCTCAGCGAACTGAACGCCGACCTCGCCCGGCTCAGTGTCCCCCGGCTGCAGAAGCTCGACGGCGTCAGGGGCGCCGACGTCACCGGCGGCGCCACCAAGCACATCCAGATCCTGCCGCGGCCCCGGGACCTGGCGGCGTCGGGTGCGAGCATCCAGTCCATCAGTGAGGCGCTGAAGAACAACGGCGCGCTGGTTCCGGCCGGCACCATCGAGGAACAGGGCAAGACCCTCTCGCTGCAGATCGGCAGCCCTGTCGACTCCCTCGACGCCATCAAGGCCCTCCCCCTGGGCGCTGCCCGCGATGCGGCGACCATCGGCAGCGTGGCCGACGTCAGCTTGGTCGAGGACGCCCGCACGTCCATCACGCGGACGAACGGCAAGGAAACCCTTGCCCTGTCCGTGACCAAGAAACCCGAGGGCGACACTGTAGCGATCTCCCACGCGGTCAAGGACGCCATCCCGCAGCTCGAGGCAGAGCTTGGCTCCAACGCCAAGTTCACCCCGGTCTTCGACCAGGCACCGTTCATCGAGAAGTCGATCAAGGACCTCACCACCGAGGGCTTGCTGGGCCTTGGCTTCGCCGTCGCCGTGATCCTGGTGTTCCTCATGTCCGTGCGCTCCACCCTGGTCACTGCCGTGTCCATCCCGCTGTCACTGCTGATCACGTTCATCGGCCTCTCGGCCACCGGCTACTCGCTCAATATCCTGACTCTGGGCGCGCTCACCATCGCGATCGGCCGCGTGGTGGACGACTCGATCGTCGTCATCGAGAACATCAAGCGGCACCTGAGCTACGGCGAAACCAAGATCACGGCAATCCTGACCTCGATCCGCGAAGTGGCCGGCGCCATCACGGCCTCCACCCTGACCACTGTGGCCGTATTCCTGCCGATCGCCTTCGTGGGCGACCTGGCCGGCGAGCTGTTCCGGCCGTTCGCCCTGACTGTGACCATTGCCCTGCTCTCGTCGCTGCTGGTTTCGCTGACCATCGTGCCGGTGCTGGCGTACTGGTTCCTGCGCACGCCCGCCGACTCCGCTGCTGGTGCCCGTGCCGCTGGTTCTGGGGATGGTTCAGGCGCTGGGCCTGCCGCTGGCATTGCGGCAAAGGCGCATGAAGCCGAGCAGCGCACGCTCCTGCAGCGCGGCTACCTGCCCGTCCTCGCCGGTACCCAGCGGCACCCGGTCCTCACGCTGATCGCCGCGGCTCTGGTGCTCGGCGGAACCGTGGCGATGTCCCCGCTGCTCGCCACCGATCTGCTCGGCCGCTCCGGCGAGAACAGCATGACCGTCCGGCAGGCCATGCCGGCGGGCACCAGCCTGGCCGAGGCCAGCGCATCGGCGATCCGGGTTGAGAGTATCCTGCGCGGCATCGACGGGGTCAAGGACGTCCAGTCCACCACCGGCAACGCCCAGACCGGTTTCTCGGCCCTGCTCTCCAGCGGCGCATCGAATTCGACGTTTACGGTGGTGACGGACGAGAAGGCAAACCAGGGCAAGCTCCAGGACACTGTCCGCAGCGAGCTCGCCCAACTCGGCGACGCCGGCAAGATCACCGTCGGTTCCCAGCAGGGCGGCTTCGGGACGTCAGCGACCGTGGACATCACTCTCAAGGCGGCCTCGACCGCCGACCTCCGGACGGCCAGTGACGCGATGGTCAAGGCCATGGACGGGGTCCCGGGCAGCAGCGAGGTGGCCACCAACCTGGCCGCCAGCCAACCGGTGGTCCAGGTCAAGGTGGACCGGGCCAAGGCCGTCGCCGCCGGCCTGAACGAGGAGCGCGTGGCCGGGGTCCTGGCCGCCACGATCAGCCCGATTCCGGCGGGGACGATCCGCATCGACACCAACGACTTCCCGGTCCGGATCGGCGAAGGCACCCGCTTCACGAGTATCGCGGCGGTTGCGGCGATCCCGCTCCCGACGGCGGCCGGCACCGTGCCGCTGGGCAGCATCGCCTCCGTGGAACAGGTCGACGTGCCTGTCTCCATCACCGCCAGCAACGGCCAGCGCACCGCCCGGGTCTCGGTGACGCCGTCGGGTGCCAACCTCGGCGCGGTCAGCACCGAAGTGCAGAACCGCCTCAAATCAGTCCAGCTGCCACCCGGGGTCACCGCCACCATCGGAGGCGCCACCACCCAGCAGGCCGACTCGTTCCGGCAGTTGGGCCTCGCGCTGCTGGCCGCCGTCGCGATCGTCTACGTGATCATGGTGGCTGCGTTCAAATCCCTCATCCAGCCGCTGATCCTGCTGGTCTCCATCCCATTTGCGGCGACCGGAGCCATCGCCCTTCTCGTCGTGACCGGTGTGCCGCTGGGGCTGCCGTCGCTGATCGGCATGCTGATGCTGGTGGGCATCGTGGTGACTAACGCGATTGTGCTGATCGACCTCATCAACCAGTACCGCCAGCCCCGCAACGGGGAGCCCGGGATGGGCGTGGCGGACGCGATCACGCATGGCGCGCGCCAGCGCCTCCGCCCCATCCTCATGACGGCCCTGGCCACGGTGTTTGCCCTGACGCCGATGGCACTGGGCCTGACCGGCGGCGGCGGCTTCATCTCCCAGCCCCTGGCAATCGTGGTGATCGGCGGCCTGATCTCCTCAACCGCCCTCACGCTCATCCTGGTCCCCGTGCTGTACCGGCTCGTGGAAGGACGGCGTGAACGCAAGGCCCTGCAAAAGTCCCTGCCCCGCGGGCGTCATTCCGCGCCGGCCGTGGCCGAGGACTTCCCGGATGACTTCCCCGAAGACGCTGCCCTACCAACGGGTTCGCACTAGGAACCAGAACTCGGTGCCCCGGCCTTGTCCCGCGATGCCCGGTGCGTTCCGTGGGCACCATGGGTTCCGTGGGCTCCCTTGGGGAGTTTCGGCCGGCCACTGGCCGCCGCGGCTGCGTCCCTGTGACGGGGTCCGCTGGACGCCAGGGCCGCGATGGTTGCGGGCGCGGACGGGTTTACCTCGCGAGCCGGGTTCCCGGAATACGTAGCATTCTCCGGGACGTCTTCGCCCTTCATCAGAAGGGCGTCGGCACCGAGTGACGAACCGTCGCGCATAGTTATCCCGTAGTTGGCCCAGGAATCCACGCCCAGGGAGCAGCGGTTGCCGATCACGATGTAGTCGGACTTGAACGCGCCGTCTTCCATGGAATGGCCCTGGAGGGTTGTTCCTTCATTGAAGGCACAGTGATCACCAATCGTCACAAGTGTTTTCTCCGGCAGGTTGGCGCCTGCATCGTAGAGCCGCTTGCCAACTTTGACGCCCAACATTCTCCAGATCAAGGGCTTGAAGGGCGTTCCGTTGAAGGCCGGCATGGCCAGGAGCTTCCAGAGACGCTCGTGCCGCCAGAAGTAGGGGTCGTAGATAGAGCAGTATTGCGGCTTCAGGCGGCGGAAGCCCATGACCGAGCGCTCCACCAATGCGGTAAACAGCACCCGGAACACCAGCAGGACGAGCATCATGGCGGCAATCACCGGCACACCGACAAGGCTGAAGGCCGACACGGCAACGGCGCTGAGAAGCGTGGCGACGAAAAACAGGAACCAGCGCACCGCCAGGAACAGAACCATGCTCACGATGTTATGCCGGTTCTTTGCCGGGAGAGCCCGGTTCCTGGCGTCCTCCATCTTTTGTTCATCAAACTGGGCGTCACGCTGAACCGACCGCGGAATCTCGAAAGGAGGTGACCCCAGCAGCCCCACATCCCTCCGGATCGGGCCGTCAATCGGAATCATCACCTTGGTGGCCAGCAGACAGTTCTCCCCGACCCGGGATCCGATCGGAACCGAGATGGCGTTACCGAGAAAGTTGTGGCCGGCGAGGCGGACGGTCGAAAGCCGGAACGAGGTGCTGGAGAAATCGGCGTTCATCATGTTCAGGCCGTCCGCAACCATTGTTCCGGTCCCCACTGAGTTCAGGAACGGCGACTCGTGGGCCAGCGTGGGGCCGAAGTTTGACCCGGTTTGTTCCACCTTGCCAAGGTTGTACCCCAGCGCCTTTAGGTAGTGCACGATGTAGGAACTGTCGCCAAAGACGTCTTTGTACAGCCTGACGTTCGAAACGCGGGAGCTCAGCCGCTGGATGGTGAAGTGCACCCCGTACAGCGGATAAACCTTCTCCGGTTTGATGAAGCGCTTGAGTAAGCGCGGGACCGTGAAGACCGTGATCAGGCCGGTGATCAGTCCGACAACAAAGAGCACCAGTGAGGCGGCGAGTATGTCGATGAAGAAGCTCAGGGCGCCCAGCTGCAGGTGCCCCGTACTCAGATAGGACGGCAGGAGCGCCGCCAGCGCGAGGATGGCGGCCGGAGCCACCAGGACGAGCCGGTTGAATAACTGGAACAGGCTGAAAACGACTCTCCGGCGCGTGCTGCAGTTCATGGCGGGGACCCGCCGGTATTCGGTGGTGGTTCGCGCCGCAGGTGAACCGTGCCAGCTCTGCCCGTCAGGAACAGCCTGCGGTGTCTGCAGCGATGAGGCGTGGCCCAGCTGAGTGTCGTCCCCCATCGACGTGCCGATGTCCAGGGTGGTCTTCTCCGACACCAGGGCATTTTTGCCCAACGTCACCGGACCGGTGTCAATCATGCCCGAGCGTGCCCGGTAGCACTGGAACGAAGAGTTCTTGTGGATGACGGTATTCTCACCGATGGTGAGCAGGTCCGGGCACGCGGGCACTTTCCGGGAGAAGATCACCACGCCCTTGCCGATCTTGGCCCCCAGGAGCCTCAGGTAAAGCACGTAGAGCGGTGAGCCGACAAACAGCACGAGAGGGTTCGCGCGCGTAAGGGTCTTCGCAGCCCAGAACCGCAGGTAGGCCAGGCTCCATAGTCGAATGTGCCCCGGCTTCCACCGCCCCACCAGAATCCACTTGGCGAGGATCGGGGTCACGGAAAGGATCAGGAACATGGCGGCGCCAAAACCAATGGACCGCAACCACATGTCCAGCAGGTCGCTTCCCCCTGAGGTCCACTGGTAGCCGATAACCAGCAGCCAAGCGGCGTACATCATGTAACCGAGGAAAACCAGCAGTTGGATCGCACCACAAAGACCGTACTGGAAAGCGCTCACCGGGAGCATCGATGCCGGGGCTACAGCGTCGGCCTCAGGTACGGCCGCGCTGTGAACAGATTCGCTGTGCCTGGATTCGAGACACGCGGCAAGCTGCCGAACCGTCGGGTTCTCATAGATATCCTGCATCGCTGCTGCCGGCAGGGCGGTTTCTTTCCTGATGCGGGCACAATAGCGCGCCATCAACAACGAGTCCGCACCCAGGTCGTTGAAAAAATGGGCATCGGTGGAGACCTTGTCAAGACTCAGCACGGCGCCAAGCTGCGCTGCCAGGGCCTCTTCGGCGGCGGTCGTTGGGGCGGTATAGGTCCCGGCGGCCGCCTGGCTGATCCTGTGCTCTGGACGAGGCAACCGCTTCCGGTCCACCTTGTCACTTGCCATCATGGGAATGGCGTCCAGCTCTTCAAAATAGGCCGGGACCATGTACCCGGGGAGCCTGGTGCGCAGCATCCGGTGGAGGTCGTGGGCGTCAACGCCCGCAACGTCCTGGCGCAGCGTGTAATAGGCGGCCAGTTCCACGGTTCCTTGTTCCGGCTCATAGGTCTGAACGACTGCCTGCGCGATCCCCGGGAGCTGCAGGAGCACCGATTCGATTTCGCTCAGCTCGATGCGGTAGCCGCGTATTTTGACCTGGGTATCGATCCGGCCGAAGTATTCGAGTTGCCCGTCGTCGTTCACGCGTCCGAGATCCCCGGTGCGATAGATCCGGCCGGAGGGGTTGTTCTCGATTCCCAGGAAATCCGGGACAAACGCGCGGTCCGTCAGGTCCTGACGGTTTACGTACCCCCGCGCCAGGCCAACCCCTGCCAGGCCGATTTCCCCGGTTTCGCCGCGCGGCAAGACCCGGAGCTCAGCGGGATCCACAATAACCGCCGTGTACGTGGGCAGCGGCACACCTAGTGAGACGGGCAGGTCCGGGTCGAGGACCGACCACGTGGCGGTCACGGTTGCTTCGGTCGGGCCATAAACATTAAGGAAGCGACGGCCGGGGCGATGCCAGCGCATGACGAGGTCCTTGGGGCAAGCCTCCCCGGAGACCAGCAGGAACCGCAAATCGGGCAGATCTTCGTCAAGTGTCGCGAGCAGCGTGGGAACACAGCAAAGAGCTGTGATCCGTTTTTCCTGCAGGTACTCCGCGAGCTCGGCACCGAGCATGCTGGAACGTCCCGGCTTAGGCACCAGGGTGGCTCCAACCATCCAGGCCACCCAGATTTCCTCGACCGAAAAGTCAAAAGCGATCGTCATGCCTTGGTACACGCGGTCGGTGGACTGAATGCCGTAAATGTCGGAGGCCACCCGGACAAAATTGCAGATGCTTGCTTGGTCCACCGCCACGCCCTTCGGCCGGCCCGTCGAACCAGAGGTGTAGATGATGTAGGCCAGCTCATCCTTCGTCCCGCCAAGTTCCGCATCGTCTAGCCGGGCGGTGTCCTGAGCGTCAATCTGCGCCTGCACCTCGTCAACACTTACCGTCACAGCGGCCACTTCGGGCATCAGGTCCTTCAAATGTGACAGTGAGAGGATCATCGCCGCATTGGCGTCTTCCACAATGTACTGGAGACGGTCGGGCGGAAACCCCGGATCAAGGGGAACATAAGCCGCGTGGATCTTCAGCACGGCAAGCATCGCCACATAGGCCCGCCAGGGCTGGTCAAACAGCAGCGCGATGCGGTCACCGGGCCGGGCCCCGCACACCAGGAGATGGCGCGCCAGCTGGTTGGCCCGTTCGTCCAGTTCCGCGTAGGTCAGGACGATGTCCCCGGCATCCACGGCAACCTGGGCGGCCAGCCCCTGTTCCCGCAACCGGTCACAGCTGTCCTCAAAAAGTTGGTCCAACCGCTCGCCCCGGCGCCACCGCGCCGCGTGATCCAGCGCAGCCGACGTCAGGATGGTTCCCCCCGCCAAACCACCGATCACCGACATTTTTCCGCGCAACTCAGGGGGTTTGGTGAGGCTGTTGCCGATCCTCGCGGTCTTGCCCATCCTTTAGCTCCTTCGCTAGAAGTGACGTGCCACTGTTCTGTCCCCCTGCGGGACAGGGGTCAGATCCTCGTCAGAAATTGCAGCCCACGTCTCGATCGGGGGGCCAACAGTGGGCATGAGGTGGTCCTCATGAGCCACCATCGCGTCCTCGGCCGCCGGGGCCATGCCGAATGCCCGTCGGACGGCCCGCTCGGCGTCCGCGAGCCGGTGGGCGGGTGTGACGGCACCCACTGAGGTCTCGGATATGTCGAAGAGATCGAGGTCAACGTTGGCGTCCGAGAGGGCCTTGAGAAAGGTGCAGAAAATTTCAGGGGAAGAGCGCATACCCAGCCCGGTGATGGACACCCTGCCCACCTCGCTGTCGTGCTGCAAACCCTGAAAACCAATTGTTCCCTTTTCAGCATCCAGCACCGCCAGGGCTGTGCCCGCATGGGCGGCCGGCACGATCAGGGCAACGTCGGAACGCTTCGAGCCCGGGCCGGCCGTGTTCTGGACAATTGCCTGGACGTGCGCTCCCGAACGCGAGAGGACGTGCAGGATGCGCGCCATGCTGTCCGGCTGGTCAGGAATTCCAACAACTGTGATTTTCGACGCCGAGTTGACCCCGGCCACGCCGGTCACCTCCGGTTGCTCCCGCGCGGGCTGGAGGACTGGATGACGGTCAAGGCCTGGCAGGATCAACGTCCCAGGCTCGGGCACGAATGAAGACCGCACATGGATTGGAAGACCGAACCGGCGGGCATATTCAACACACCGCAGATGCAGTACCTTGCACCCGGAGGCCGCGAATTCAAGCATTTCCTCGCTCGAGAGAACCTCGATCTTTCGCGCTGTCGGGACAACCCGCGGGTCCGCGGTGTAGACGCCGTCGACGTCCGTGTAGATTTCGCAAATGTCGGCCCCGAGTGCTGCGGCCAGCGCGACCGCGGTGAGATCCGAGCCGCCGCGACCGAGCGTGGTGACCCTGTTCCGCTTCTGCGTCCTGCCCTGGAATCCTGCCACGATGGGAACTTCACCACGGTTCAAACTGTTGCGGACGCGGTCCGGCCTGACATCAGTAATGTGTGCCTTGCCATGGATGCTGTCGGTAATGAGGCCGGCCGCACTGCCGGTAAAGGTGCGGGGCAGTTGGCCGAGATCCGCCAGGGCTATCGCCAAAAGTGCCGAGGACACAAGTTCGCCGATGCTCAGAAGGGCGTCAAGGTCCACAGCAAGCGGCCGGGCGGAAACTTCCGCAGCAAGGTCGCATAGTTCATCGGTGGTGTCCCCCATGGCGGACACCACGGCCACGACCCGGTAGCCGTTGGTCCGCGTTTTGGCGATCCGCTCGGCTGCCCGGAGAATACCCGCGGCATCCGCCAGGGATGAACCGCCAAATTTTTGTACGATGACACTTCCCGGGCGAATCGCCCGGTCGGTTTCCGCTAGATCACTGTCGTTAAGAGCTGTTTCCTTGCGGGTACCCATTTCTCTCCCCGAAATCTACTTCGATTCTTGCAAGCGGTACTGGCCCCTGTGGGCCCTCTCTGCCCTCTGTACGGATCCTCAAATGGTTGATCCCAAGGCCACCGGCTCTCCGGTCACTGTCACTGCGGCTGCAGCGAGAATATCGAGTCCCTTCTGCAGGTCTGCGGGGCTGATTGTCAGCGCGGGCATCGTCTTGAGGACCTCACCTTCCGGGCCCGAAGTTTCCACCAGCAGGCCCCTGGCAAACGATTCAGCCGCAATCCTTCCCGCCGTCTGAGAGTCGGGGTAGTAGACACCTGCGAGCAATCCCCGGCCACGGACGGTGGCGCCTTCGACGCCCGCCGCGATCTGTGTAAGCCCCTCGTGCAGTTGCGAAACGAGCCCTGCGACCTTCGACTGGAAGCTGCCGTCCTGCCAGTAGTGTTCCAGGGCAGCCGCGCCGGTGACGAACGCCGGGTTGTGCCCCCGGAATGTTCCGTTGTGCTCGCCAGGCTGCCAAATGTCCAACTCGGGTTTGAACAGGGTCAGTGACAAAGGCAGTCCAAAGCCCGAGATGGATTTCGACAGGCAGACGATATCAGGGGTGATGCCCGCCTCTTCAAAACTGAAAAATGTCCCGGTACGTCCGCATCCGGCCTGAACGTCATCCACGATGAGCAGGATGTCGTGTTGGCGGCAGAGCTCCGCAAGGCCTCGCAGCCAGGACGCCCGGGCGGCCCTGAGCCCACCCTCGCCCTGGACAGTTTCCACGATCACCGCAGCGGGCTTGTCGAGTCCCGAGCCCCTGTCCTCCAAGGCCTGCCGGAGCCACAAAAAGTCCGGTACCTGACCGTTGAAAAAGCCGTCATAGGGCATGCTGGAGGTGTTCGTCAGAGGAACGCCGGCTCCTTGCCGTTTCATTGAATTGCCCGTAACTGACAGCGATCCCAGCGTCATCCCGTGGAAGGCATTGGTGAAGCTCACGACATGCTGCCTGCCGGTGACCTTCCGGGCGAGCTTCAGGGCCGCCTCCACGGAGTTTGTTCCCGTCGGACCGGGGAACATGACTTTGTAGTCCAAATCCCGCGGTTTGAGGATCAACTCCCGGAACGTTTCCAGGAAGCGCCGCTTGGCGGGCGTCTTCATATCGAGTGAGTGGACGATTGAGCCCGACAGGAGGTAGTCCACCAGCGGCCGCAGCAGTGCCGGATTGTTATGTCCGTAGTTCAGCGCGCCGGCGCCGGAAAAGAAATCCAGATATTCTCTGCCGTCTTCGCTGTAGAGGCTGCTGCCGGCCGCACGATCAAACACGGTGTCCCAGCCGCGGCAGTAGCTGCGAACCTCAGACTCCAAACTTTCGAAGATATCCATCTGTCGATCCCCCGTACTTCCGACTAGCGAAGTTTCCTGAGCGTAAACCCAACTCAGGCTTTCTAGATGACGGGCTCGGAATGGAGACAGCGCAGCATCTGTGGCGCACTGACCGTTGGTTTACGGGCCCCTATTTATTCACGTATTGAGGTTTTCTATACGTGAACTGGGCAGATCACTTGCGCTGCCCGACTGCTTATTCGTTCCTTATCGTAAACTCAGCAATCTCACAGCACCTGAGTAGCGGGTACCTGTTTTTTCCGCTGAAATGGCTGATTAACTACCCGAATCAGCGAAGGTCCAAAGCCTCTAGCCGCGCCTGGCTCCTTGGAAAAATGCGCCGGCGGCGGGGCACCCTTGGACGTGGACGCCGACGGCCCGGACGCCCGGCTCGCAGACGCCCGGGACGCCCGATGACGGCGGATGGGACGGCTTTTGGAACGGCTGATGGGAGCAGTCGTTTAGCTGGGCTTGCCCATCGCGTAGGCCACGGTGGCGTAGGCCAGGGCGCCCGACATTTCCTTGAGCAGTTCCGGGTTGGTGTTGGCGACGGTGTCGCAGGCCTCGTGGTAGCAGGGGTCAAGGACCTTGCCGGCCGCCCCGCCAAAGGACTGCGCCTGGGCCTGGGTCTTCCTTTCCACATCGCCGGTGAACAAGCCGCCGCCGGGAATGCCGGCCGAGAGGAAGGCGTCGTAGTCGGAGCCGCCGTCAAAGGGCGTGGTCTCGGCGGTCAGCGCGTTCTCCTGGAAGTAGCGGAACAGGATGTCCTCGATCGCCTTGGACCCAGCCGGGCCGGCGTGGCCGAAATCGGATCCGTCCCCGTCATGCACGGACCGCACACCGTTGGGCGAGGCCGCCATGTCCACGTTCAGGTTCGCCGCGGTCTGGCCGACCTCGGCCTGGCTGAGCTCGTCGACGTAGTGCTGGGACCCGTACAGCCCGTCCTCCTCCCCGCCCCAGAACGCGAACCGGACCCTGTTGGCCGGCTTGATCCCGGCCTCCTTCATCCACCGCGCGGTTTCCAGGACCGCCGCTACCCCGCTGGCGTTGTCGTTGATGCCCGGGCCCTGGCGCACGGAGTCCAGGTGCGCGCCCACCACCACGGTGTGTCCGGCATCGCCGCCGGTGTCGGCGAGGATATTGAAGGATTCCACCCGCGGCTTGCCCCGGCCATCGCCCCGAAAGGAGAAGGTCTGCCGCACCGGTTCATACCCGGCCGCGCGCAGCTGCTCCTCCACATAGCGGCCCGATTCCTCATATCCGGACGTGCCCGAAGCTCGGTTGCCGCCATTGGCATCGGCAATGCGCTGCAGCGCCTGCATGTGCCCCGCCATGTCCCGGGACTTGAAATCCTCCAGCACGGTGCGCGCGTCCACGGTGCTCACAGGATCCAACCGCGACGCAGTACATCCCGAAAGCAGGACACTGATCGCCACCACGACGGCCGCGGCCGCCGCTCTTCCCCGTCTGATCCCTCGTGTACCCGTCACGGTACGAACATACTTCGTCAGTAGTCGAGGAGGAAGGGTCCGGCTAGTGCGAGCCGGCCGGGAGGCGTGGGACGACGGCGGCGGGGTCGGAGAAGGCCAGGCGGGGTACCAGCACCAGGGCGGCGGCCGCGGCCAGCCCGGTAACCCCGCAAATGGTCCATACCGTGAGGTAGCCAGCGAGCGGCGCAGCGCTCTGCCCGGCGTCTCCCGCGCCGGCCCCGGCGTCGGCCAGGACGTGGCTCAGCAGGGCGATGCCGAACACGGCGGACGCGAAGGCCCCGCCGATGGTCTTGGTGGTGTTGGTCAAGCCCGTGGCCATCGCGGTGCGATTGAGGGGCGCCGCCGCAGCGGCCGCCGAGGGCAGCGCCGCGACGAGGGCCCCGGAGCCGACGCCGGCGATCGCCATGTTGGCCAGCGCCTCGGCGAGGCTGTCATGGAAGGGCAGGAACAGCAGGTAGCCCAGGCCCACGAGCGCGGCGGCGCCCACGAGCGTCCAGCGCGGGGTGAGGCGGCGGGTCACCACCGGGTACAGCAGGGCGCCGACGAGCAGCGCCAGCACGTAGACGCCGATGATGATGGATACCTGCCCGGCGCGCAGGCCCAGACCGTAGCCGTGCAGCGCAGGGTCCGTCCGGGCAAACGTGGACAGCGGAGCCTGGGCGCCCAGGACCGAGACGCCGAAGAGCCCGGCGGTCAGCTGGACCGGCCGCATGGATTTGCTGCGCAGCATCCTGATGTCCACGAGCGGATCTGCCTGGCGCAGCTCGAACCGCGCGAACGGGATGAACACCAGAATCCCGGCTCCCACCAGCGCCCACGGCCACCAGGCACCGGCTCCGTTGAGGCGCATGAAGGTCAGCCCCGAAATGATGAGCAGCAGTCCGACGGCCAGCAGCGTGAAGCCGCGGGTGTCCACGCGTCCGCCGCTGCGCTCAAGGGACTCCGGCACGCCGAACCGGATGGCGAACCAGCACGCGGACACGGCCACCGCCGGAACCAGGAGCACCAGCTGCAGCTGCCCGGCGAACACTTCCACGAGCGCGCCGGCCGCGAGCGCCCCGGCGATGACACCGGCCTCCAGCGCTCCGACCAGTACACCGGCCGCCCGCCGGGTGCGGGCGGCGCCGTCGGGCAACTGGTGGACGCGGCTGAAGATCAGCGCGATTTCCAGCGGCAGCCAGACCACGTAGAAGCCCTGGAACGACCACGCGGCCAAGAACGTCCAGAAGTCCGGGGCGAGCGCGACGCCCCAGGAGGCGGCGGCGGTGACCAGCGTGGAAGCCAGCAGGATTTTCCGGTGCCCGTACATGTCTCCGAGCTTGGCCAGCACCGGCACCGCGAGGGCACTGACCATGAGCTGCGCGGCCTCGAACCAGTTGACGTCGGCGTCGTGGATCCCCAGGTGCCGGGCGATATCGGTGAGGATGGGCGTGTAATAGCCCTGCAGGATTCCGCTGGTGAGCTCTACCAGACACAGAAAAGCTACGACACGTCGCAAGGGGGGCCTTCCGGGCGGGCAGGCACCTCATGGCCAGCCGATTGATTGCATCCTAGGCCCGCGCTCCCCCGCACGCGGGAAACCCGGCCGGAACGGTGCGGGAATATTCGTCCGCACCGGGCGTTATACCCGTCGATAGATGCAAATGCATGTAAATCAGTTATAGTAGAAGCAGCTCCCGGATCACCCCGGCCACGGAAAGGCACATCATGCAGATCGGCGTATTCAGCGTCAGCGACATCACCACCGACCCCACCACGGGCCGCACCCCGACGGAGCACGAGCGCATCAAGGCGTCCGTGGCGATCGCGAAGAAGGTCGAAGAGATCGGCATGGATGTCTACGCCTTGGGCGAGCACCATAACCGGCCGTTCTTCTCCTCCTCCCCCACCACCACGCTCGCCTACATCGCGGCCCAGACCGAGCGCATCATCCTTTCCACTGCCACCACGCTGATCACCACCAACGACCCGGTGAAGATCGCCGAGGACTTCGCGATGCTCCAGCACCTCGCAGACGGACGCGTGGACCTGGTCCTGGGCCGGGGCAACACTGCCCCCGTCTACCCCTGGTTCGGCAAGAACATCCAGGACGGGATCGAACTCGCGATTGAGAACTACTCCCTGCTGCGCCGCCTCTGGGACGAGGACACCGTCAACTGGTCCGGCAAGCACCGCACCCCGCTACAGAACTTCACCTCCACGCCCCGCCCGCTCGACGGCGTCGCCCCCTTCGTGTGGCACGGCTCGATCCGCACGCCGCAGATCGCCGAAGTGGCCGCATACTACGGTGACGGTTTCTTCGCCAACAACATCTTCTGGCCCAAGGAGCACTACCAGCAGCTGATCAGCCTCTACCGCGAACGCTACGAGCACTACGGCCACGGCAAGGCGGACCAGGCCATTGTGGGCCTCGGCGGCCAGTTCTTCATGCGGAAGAATTCCCAGGATGCCGTCAAGGAATTCCGCCCCTACTTCGACAACGCCCCGGTGTACGGCCACGGCCCCTCGCTGGAGGACTTCACCTCCCAGACCCCGCTGACGGTCGGGAGCCCGCAGGAAGTGATCGAAAAGACCCTGACGTTCCGGGAGTACTTCGGCGACTACCAGCGCCAGCTTTTCCTGATCGACCACGCCGGCCTGCCGCTGAAGACCGTCCTGGAACAGCTGGATCTCTTCGGCGAAGAGGTGCTGCCGGTGCTGCGCAAGGAATATGCCGCACTCAAGCCCGCACATGTCCCCGAACCGCCGACGCACGCCGGCCGGGTGGCTGCCGCACTGGCAGCGGACACCGTCGACGCCGCCGAGGCGGAGCCCACCACCAAGGGTTCATGATGCCGGCCAAGACCACAGAATCGCCGGTACGCCTGGCCGCGGAAACCTGGGAATCCCTGTTCCGGGCCCAGGTGGCGGTGATGCGCAAGCTGCAGGCGGCGCCGGCGTTCAAAGCCCTGGCGCTCAACGAGTACGACGTCCTGTTCACGCTCTCGCGCTGCCCCTCCGGGTGGCTGCGCCTGAACGAGCTCAACGACAACGTCCTGCTGAGCCAGTCCAGCCTCAGCCGGCTGGTGGAGCGGCTCGAGAAGCGCGGGCTCGTCGAACGGACGCCGGCCCCCGATGACGGCCGCGGGATCCTCATCCGGCTCACCGACGACGGAAGGGACCTGCAGAAGCAGATCGGCCGGGAACACGTGCGCGACATCGCCGCCCTCGTGGGCCCGGCCCTCTCCGCCGCCGAACAGCAGGAGCTGCTGCGGCTGACCGAGAAGCTCCGCGCCTCGGTTGCCGTGCGCTAGGCCTGTCTACTGGATGGCGACGAGCTTCGCCGGGTCTTCCAGCGGCAGCTCATCGACGACGGCGGTGACGCTGAGTTCCTTCAGGGACAGGCTGCCGCCCACGGTGGACAGGAAGGCGGTGTCCGAGGAATCCCGCCCGGCCGTGATCCGCAGCATGCTCTCCCGCGGTGCCAGCCCTGTCGGATCTATGACGTGCCAGGCACCGTTGATGTGCGCTTCGGCGACGGCGTGGAAGTCCATCGGGGTCAGGCCAGGGGCATAGACGGCGGCCAGCCGGGCCGGGACGTTCTTGGAACGCAGCAGGGCAATGGCGAGGTGGGCAAAGTCCCGGCAGACGCCGCGGCGGTGCAACAGGGTTTCGACGGCGCCGTCGGTCCCCCGGGAGGATCCGCTGACGTAGCGCAGTTCGCTGAAGACCCAGTTGCGGATGGCGTGCAGCAGCTCTTCGCCCTGAAGCCCGCCGAATTCGGCATAGGCAGTCGGCAGCAGCCGGTCCGATTCCGCGTAGCGGCTGGGCCGGACATACCGGATCAGTTCCATCAGCCCGGGTTCCTCGGGACGGGCAAAGCCGGTGACGGTAGCCGAATACTCAACCAGCACGTCCGTGGGTTCGGCAAATTCCATGTAGTGGAAGCGCCCGCCGTGATGGTCCGAGAGTTCGGTCAGCGGCACGTCCTCGCCTCCAGCGGTCACCGTGAGCGATTCCTGGACCGAGCCGTACCCGGCGTTCCGGGCCACGGCCACGGCCAGAGCCACCTTGGTTTCGGCTGCGGTCTTGAAGGCCAGGCGGGCGGCTACAGCGCGTTCCATGAATCTCCATGTCTCCGGGATGTGGGATGTGAGGCGGGTGCGGGGAAGTCGCCGTCAACGGCCCGGGATGTGCGGGCGGGCGGGACTAGTTCTTGATCTTCAGAGACATTAGCATCCGCTGGACGTCGGCGAATTCGGACCCCTCGTTGACGTACTTGGCAGCCTGGTCGAGAGTGTCGAATGCCTTTGCGGGGGCGACCTTCCGGTCCGGCGCCAGCGTCTTCAGCACCGTCAGATCCCCAAACGAGTAATCCCCCTTGCCGGCCGGGCCACGGACCACATTCTGCAACGCGCAGCTCTTGCCGCCGGCGCCGCCCACCACGTTGGTGATGCCGTAGGAGCCGAAGTACTTGTAGCCCTGGATAACCCGGAACACCACGTGCGGGTCAAGGGTTCCCTCGCCGCCGGCGTGCGGCAGGTCAACAGGCACGCTGCTGACCACGACGTAGTCCCGTGCGGCGCCACCCGGGCAGGACGGCGGCGGCTGCGGAGGCAGGCCGGTCTGCAGGGTGGCCAGATAAGCGCCTTTGGCGTCTTTGACGATGATCTTCAGCGCCCCCGGCAACGTACCCGCGTCGGGAGCAACGGACTGGACTATCCAGTCCTGCGGCACTTCAAAGCTGACCGTCTTTGCCGGATCGGTAAAGACTTTCCAGGCCGCCGCACTCGAGCCCGGGGCGGCGGAAGCGCTGGCCGACGACGCCGCCGCGGGGCTGGCCGTCGACGTCGTACTCTCCGTCGCGCCGCTCCCTGCTGTCCACGCCGGACTCCCCTTGCCGTCGCTGCTGCAGCCCGTCAGGGCTGCCGCCGCGACCACGAACGCCGCGCCGGTGCGCAGCACAGCGCTCCGGATTCCGCCGGTGCCTGGTCCTCGGGGTGGCGCGGTCCCAGTCATGATGCCAGCGTAGCCGGGGCGCCGCATGGCTCAGAGTTTCCGCATCAGTGTTTCGTAGAAGCGGACCCCCTGGTCCAGCGTCTCGAGGGAAATTTTCTCGTCCACGGCGTGGATGGAGCCGCGGGCCCGGACGTCCATGAAGAACGGCGCGAACCGGTACACGGCACCGCAGATCCCGGTGAAGCGGCGGGAGTCCGTGCCGCCCATCATGATGTACGGCGTGATGATGGCTTGGGGGAAGACCTGCCCGATGCAATCCGCCAGCAGTTCCCACTGGGCCCCGGAGGACGGGGAGACCGGTGACGGGTCGTTGCCCTCCACGATGCGCAGTTCGACTTTCGGGTCACGGATGATTTTCCGCAGTCGTGCCACGGCGCCTTCGACGCTCTCCCCCACCGCCACCCTGATGTTGGCGTTCGCCTTGGCGGTGGCGGCAAGGACGTTCGCCCCGGAGCTGCCTTCGAGGGTGGTGATGGCCACGGTGGTTCGGGTCATCGCGTTGGTCTCGTTGCCGAGCCGGCCAAAGAGCCAGGTGATCGGTGCCCGGAGCAGTGCCACGTTGGCGAACACGGCCCGCAGCGGCGGGGGCGTATGCGGGCCGAAGCGGCGCAGCATCTCCGCGGTCACCTCCGGCAGCGACTGCGGGAACGGGCTGCGTTCGATCCGGGTGATGGCGCGGGCCAGCCGCGCCGTCGCCCCCATCCGCGGCGGCGTGGACGCGTGTCCCCCCGGGTCCCGGGTCAGCAGCTCCACGTCCAGGATTCCCTTTTCTGCCACGCCGACGACGGCGGCCGGGCGGCTCACGCCCGGAAAGGCACCGCCCGCCACGGCACCGCCCTCGTCCAGCACGAGCCAGGGCTTCACGCCGCGGCCGGCCAGCAGCTCCGCGGCAGCCGCCGCGCTGTTGCCGGCCGTCTCCTCATTGTTGCCGAACGAGAAGTACAGGTCATGCGCCGGCCTATACCCGGCCCGGAGCAGGCTCTCGGCGGCCTCCAGGATGGCCACGAGCTGGCCCTTGTCATCGAGGGTCCCGCGGCCCCACAGGAAGGTGCCGTCGTTGTGGCCGGCGAACGGCGGCCGCGTCCACTGCCCCGGGTCGGCCGCCGGGACGACGTCGTAGTGCGCCATCAGCACCGACGCGCGCTGCGCGGCCGCCGGGTCCTCCGCCAAGGCGCTGCCGGGCCAGCGGTACAGGAGGGCGTGGCCGTTGACGCGCTCCAGTTCCAGGGCGGCATGGACCGCCGGATACAGCCGGGGCAGGGCGGCGATGAAGGCCTCGAACTGGTCTGGCTCCACGCCGGCCTCCGCCGGGGAGGACCCCTTGGCCCGGATGGAACCCTCGGCTCGGACAGAGACAGTCCGGTACGTCACCAGCTCCGCCAGCGACGCCGCCGCGCGCCCGGCACTGCCCGGTGTGTCCCCGGAGCTGCCCGGTTCCTCCCCGGCGCTCCTGGGGGTAGTGCCGGCGGCCTCGTTCTGCAGGGGGTTGCGCATGGGCGAAAGTCTAAGGGTGGACGGCTCACCGAAACGTCCATTCCGCGCGCGGGTCCTGCCGGAACCTTGGGCACAAATTTCGGCGCACAAATTTCGGTCCCGGGAAAGCAGATACTGTGGGGGCATGGCCGAACATGACTTTGACGGAACGCACTTTGGGGACCAGGGCGACGTGGCAGGCATGTCGGCGCTCGATATCGCTGACTGGCGGCTGCGGACCTTTGCCCTTTATGCCACTACGCGGAAAATTGCCGCGGACAGCCCGGCAGAGGCACATTCCTACTGGCGCCAGGAGCGGGACCGCATGTTCGGCACGCACCCTGCCTCGGCGCTGACGGCGGAGGCAAAGGCCAGCTTCGGCGGCCTGAAGACGGCGGACTACGATCCGATCTACCGTTTCCACGTCCCCCTGACTCTCGAGGGCGCCGGCCGGGAGATGAATGTGGAGACCGGGACTGACGGACTGGTCCGGTTTGTGCGGCTGGGCACCTTCGACCTTCCCGAGATGGGGCAGCTCGCAGTCTGGAAACTCAGGGGCTACGGCGGCGGCATCTTTGTGCCGTTCCGCGACGCCACCGCCGGCCAGCCCGGCGGCAGCTACGGCGCCGGTCGCTACCTCCTGGACACCATCAAGGGGGCTTTCCACGGCGTACGGGGTTCCGGGCCCCAGGCCGAATTCATCCTGGACTTCAATTTCGCCTACAACCCCTCCTGCGCCTACAACGAAGCCTGGGCATGTCCGCTTGCCGGCCCGGCGAACCGGCTGGCTGTGGAAATTCCCGTGGGCGAGCTGTACTGAGCGGATGGCGTCCCAGCTCGAACAGCAGGCTCCTGCCGCCGCCGTCGTCCGCGGGCAGAGCTCCCGCCGCCACCGCGGAGTCCTCCGCTACCCCGTGGTCCGCCAGCTCATCCGGTTCACCGGCGTCGGGATTGTCTGCACCCTGACTTCCCTTGCCCTGTACGCCCTTTCCCGTCCTTGGCTCGGGGCCCAGCCGGCCAACGCCGCGGCCCTGATCCTGACATCGTTCATGAATACCGCTCTCAACCGGCGCCTGACGTTCAAGATCACCGAAACCCGCCGGATGAAGCGGGACCACCTCAACGGCCTGATCGTTATCCTCGTCGCGCTGCTGATCACCGGCGGCAGCCTGGCCGTATTGCACTGGGTCAACCCCGATGCCACCGTGGCCGAGGAGCTGTGGACCACCACCCTCTCCGGCTTCGCCGCCACTGCCGTGCGGTTCACCATGCTGCGGCACTGGATCTTCCGCCGCGCCCGCCACCGCTAGCTTCGCCTGCCCAGCTGGCCGCCCCGCCTTCCCGCCCCGCCTGCCCAACTGACTAGCAGCAGGGGCCGTTCTGGGCGCTCAGAACGGCCCCTGCTGCGAGCTGGTTGTGCCGAGGGAGCGGACGCTGCCGACGGCGGTGCGGACTGCGGCCGCCGCCTCCTGCAGCTGCGCTGCCGTGACGGTCGAGTCGAAGCTGAACCGCACCGCCGTCTGGGCGACCTCGGGCTCGATGCCCATGGCCAGCAGCACGGGCGAGGGTGCGTCCGAGCCCGCGGCACACGCGGAACCGCTGGAGCAGACGATGCCCTGGCGTTCGAGTTCCAGCAGCACGGACTCGCCGCTGGTGCCCGGGAAGCAGAAGGAGGCCACCGAGGGCAGCCGCTCGGTGGGATGGCCGGTGAGCAGCGCGCCGGGAACACCGGCCAGCACAACGTCAATGAACCCGTCGCGGAGGGCAGCGAGGCGCCCTGCCGGTTCCCGGGGCAGCGTCAGGGCCGTTGCCAGCGCCACGGCCCCGGCGACGTTTTCCGTTCCCGAGCGGCGGCCGCGCTCCTGCCCGCCGCCGTGAACCAGCGGTTCAACCCGGAGCCGTCCGCGCACAAACAGCGCGCCGCTGCCCTTGGGGGCGCCAAGTTTGTGGCCGGAAATGCTCAGCGCGTCCACGCCCAGTGCTCCGGTGTCCAGCGGCAGCCAGCCGGCGGCCTGGACGGCGTCGGTGTGGAACGGGACGGCGTGGGCGCGGGCCAGCGCCGCGAGCCGGGCGATGGGCTGGACCGTGCCGACCTCGTTATTGGCGTACATGATGCTGACCAGGGCCGTCCCAGGCTGCAGCACCGCCGCAAGTGCCCCTTCCGTCACTTGCCCGAAGCGGTCCACGGGAATCACGTCGACCACGAAGCCGTGCACCCGTTCGAGGTACCTGGCGGATTCTTCCACGGCGGGATGTTCGACGGCGCTGATCGCCACCCGGTTCAGGTTCGGGTCGGCGGCGCGCCGGGCCAGGGCGATGCCCTTGACGGCAAGGTTGTCCGCTTCCGTGCCGCCGGAGGTGAAGACGACTTCGCCGGGGCGGCACCCCAGGGCCTTGGCGGTGGCGACGCGGGCCCCGGCGAGCGCCGTGGCGGCCGCCGCCCCCAGGGAGTGATGGCTTGACGGGTTGCCGAACTCGCCCGTGAGGTAGGGCCACATGGCCTCCAGCACCTCGCGGCGGACCGGGGTGGTGGCCGCGGCGTCGAGGAAGATCACGGTGCGCCTCAGCCGGCCGTCTGTTCCGGGGCAGGAACGGGCCCGGCGCCGGGGTCGACATCAAGCTCAATGTCCAGGCCGAGGTCCAGGGCCGTGACGCTGTGCGTCAGGGCCCCGATCGAGATGACGTCCACCCCCGTGGCCGCAATGTCCGCCACGGTGGCGAGACTGACGTTCCCGCTGGCTTCGACCCGTGCACGGCCGCCCACCAGCTCGACGCCGGCCGCCAGCTGGGCCAACGAGAAGTTGTCCAGCATGATGGTGTCCACCCCGGCGGCAAGTACCGGCTCGATCTGCTCCATGGTGTCCACTTCCACCTCGAAGTGTGTTGTGTGGCCAAGCTGGGCCTTGGCGCCGCGCAGCACCTCGGTCAGCTTCGCCGGATCACCGCCGGTGAGGACGGCCAGGTGGTTGTCCTTCGCCAGGACGGCGTCGGACAGGCTGAAACGGTGGTTGGCGCCGCCGCCGCAGCGCACGGCATAGCGTTCCAGCACCCGCAGTCCCGGCGTCGTCTTCCGCGTATCGGTGATCCGCGCCCCGGTGCCGTCCACCAGCGCCACGAACTCGGCGGTCCTGGTAGCAATGGCGCTCATCCGCTGGACCAGGTTCAGCCCGACGCGTTCGGCCAGCAGCACGGCGCGGGCGTTACCGGTCACGCGGGCCAGGGCGGTTCCGGCAGCGAAGGCCTCGCCGTCGTTGACCAGCAGTTCGACGACGGCGCCGGGGTCGGTCAGCTTCATCGCCGCGGCGAAGACCTCCCCGCCGCTCAGCACGCCGGGAACGCGCGCATTGAGCACCGCCGTCGCCCGCGCCTGAGCTGGGATGAGCACCTGCGAGGTGATGTCCCCGTACGGGGCGTCCTCCTGCAGCGCCGTGCGGAGGACGGCCAGGACGGCGGCCTCGGGCAGGCTCCCGGCGAGCGCCGGCTGTGCGGTGGACCGGGTTTCCGGGACAACGGTTGCTGTCATGACGAGATCCTTTGCTTGTGTCGGGATGCGGAGGCATGCCGGGGGCCGGACTTACCGGCCGTCGAGGTGGAGCGAGCGGGGGCAACAAGGACCGCGGAGTGCGCGGCGCCGGCCGTGCTGTCTGCCCGATAGTGGGCGCCGACCGAGTGGGTGCGCTTCCTTGCCGCGGCCACGAGGAGTTCCGCAGCCAGCAGCAGGTTCCGGTCCTCGTGGGCACTCTGGCTGCGCCAGACACTGTGCCAGACACTGTGCCCGTCGCGGACCCCTGCTTCAAGAGGGCCCGCTTCAAAGTCAGCCGCTTTAAAATCCACGGCTTCAAGGTCCGCGGCCCACTGCGCGAGCTGGGCCGCGGCGGCGTCGAGGTCGGCGCCCGTGCGGGTGACTCCCGCAGCCGCCGTCATGAGCCTTCCCAGCGCCGCGCGGCTGAACGGAACCTCCGCGGCCCAGGGGGCGGCTGTCGTTGGGGAAACGGCTGCCGCGGGCGGGACGCGGCTGCCGGGATGGACGTCCTCGCGTGCCGGCGAGAGCCAGGCGGCGTCCGGCACAGGTGCGTCCAGGAAGTCCTCGACCGCACGGCGGCCGAACACGAGGCCCTCCAGCAGCGAGTTGCTCGCCAACCGGTTTGCCCCCTGCGCCCCCGTGCGGGCGACCTCGCCGGCGGCGTACAGGCCGGGAACGGACGTCCGGCCCCGCAGGTCGGTGCCCACGCCGCCCATCCAATAGTGCGCGGCCGGGGACACAGGGACCGTCTCGGCGGTCCAGTCGTAGCCGGCGGCGAGGGTGGCCGCCGCGATGGTCGGGAACCGCCGGGCCAGGAAGCCCGCGCCCCGGTCCGCCTCGATGCCACGGGCGTCCAGATAGACCGGGCTGCCCGGCGCGGCCCCCGTGGCGGCCAGGTGCAGGGCAATGCTGCGGGAGACGACGTCGCGCGGGGCCAGCTCGGCATCGCGGTGGTAGTCCGGCATGAAGCGGTACCCCGCGGAATCCAGCAGCACCGCCCCCTCGCCGCGGACCGCTTCGGAGATGAGCAGGGCCGGCGGGCCGCCCGGGACCTCCTCGGTGGCGAGGGTGGTGGGGTGGAACTGGAAGAACTCAAGGTCCCGCACCGCGGCCCCGGCACGCCAGGCCAGGGCCAGCCCGTCGGCCGTCGCGACGGAGGGATTGCTGGTGCGGGCAAACAGCCGGCCGGCACCCCCGGTGGCGAGCAGGACGGCGTCGGCCGCCAGCTGCTGGGGCCGGCCGCCGGCCAGGTAGGCCACGCCGGTGACCCGGGCCGGCGTCGGCGGCGTGCTGCCTGACGAGGCGTCCCGGCGGGCGGCCGGTTCGGTCAGGAGGCCGGTGACGAAGGCGCTGGTCTCCACCCGGAGCTGGCCATGGCCAGCTCGATCCAGGACCGCGCGTTCCAGGACGGCGGCGACCAGCCCGCGGGCGATGCAGGCGCCCGTCGCGTCCCCGCCGGCGTGCAGGATGCGGGGCGCCGAATGCGCCGCTTCCAGGCCCAGGGCCGGTCCGCCGTCGGGACCGGCGTCGAAATGCACGCCGTAGCGGCCCAGGCCGGCGATGTCCCGGACGGCCTCGGTGCACAGGACGCGGACTGCCTCGGCGTCGTTCAGCCCGGCACCGGCGGCGAGCGTGTCCGCGATGTGCGCTGCCACGGAGTCCCCGGGGGCGGCATCCTCCGGTGCCAGCACGGCGGAGATGCCGCCCTGGGCGTAGAAGGTGTTGCTCTGCTCCAGCGTCCCCTTGCTCAGGAGGACCACCTCGATGTCACGGCCGCCGGCGGTGGCGGCGTCGGTGGCGAGCAGCGCGGCGTAGAGCCCCGCAACCCCGCTGCCGACAATCACGAGCCGCCTGGTCACGGCCGCGCCGCCAGCATGCGCTCCAGCGCCACCTTTGCCGGGGCGGCGACGTCCTCGTCCACGGTGATGCGGTTGAGCACCTCGCCGCGGACCAGCGCTTCCAGGACCCAGGCAAGGTAGCCGGGGTGGATGCGGTACATGGTGGAGCAGGGGCAGATCACCGGGTCCAGGCAGAAGATGGTGTGCTGCGGGTATTCTGCGGCGAGCCGGTTCACCATGTTGATCTCGGTGCCGATCGCAAACGTGCTGGGTTCCGTGGCCGCGGCGATGGCCTTCTTGATGAAGTCGGTGGACCCGGCGGAATCGGCGGCGTCCACCACCTCCATGGGGCATTCGGGGTGCACGATCACCTGCACGCCGGGGAACTCGGCGCGGGCCTTCTCGATCTGGCCCACGTTGAAGCGCTTGTGGACCGAGCAGAAGCCGTGCCAGAGGATCACCCGGGAATCGAGCAGGGTCGCCTCGTCGTTGCCGCCGAGGTCCTTGCGCGGGTTCCACATCGGCATCTGCTCCAGCGGCACCCCCATCGCCTTGGCCGTGTTGCGGCCCAGGTGCTGGTCCGGGAAGAACAGCACCCGCTGGCCGCGCTCGAACGCCCACTCCAACACCGTCGCGGCGTTCGAGGACGTGCAGACGATCCCGCCGCGCTCGCCGCAGAAGCCCTTCAGGGCTGCGGAGGAGTTCATGTAGGTGACCGGGATGACCGGGACCCGGCCGTCGGCGTCGGGCTCGGTGCCGAAGACTTCCTCAAGCTGTTCCCAGCACTCGGTGACCGAGTCGATGTCCGCCATGTCCGCCATGGAGCAGCCCGCGGCGAGGTTGGGCAGGATCACGGCCTGGTCCGGCCGGGAGAGGATGTCCGCGGTCTCGGCCATGAAGTGCACGCCGCAGAAGATGATCGCTTCCGCGTCCGGCCGGGTCAGGGCCGCATTGGCCAGCTGGAAGGAATCGCCCACGAAGTCGGCATATTCGATCACTTCGTCGCGCTGGTAGAAGTGCCCCAGCACGACGGCGCGGTCCCCCAGCGCCGCTTTGGCGGCGCGGATCCGGGCGTCGAGTTCGGCGTCGCTGGCGAGCTTGTACTCCTCCGGGAGCTGGCCCTGCCGGGGAGTCGAGACCGGTGCGACGTCGGCGGAGGAGGCGCCCGGTCCGTAGGCGGGCACTCCGGCGAGGGCCTCGGCGAGGTCGTAGTCCCAGGGCCCGCGGGCCAGCGCAGGGCTGCAGGTGGAGGCGGCAGCGGCCCCCGTCATGGTGGCGGCCTGCTCGCGCGTGATCAGCTGGATTGCCGTGTTGACGCTGCTCATGGTGTGCTCCTGTTGTCTGGGTCAAGGCCTGGGCGGCCGGTAAAGCGGTAGAGGCGTGGCGGGCGGTGCTTGCCGCCCTGCAGGTACTGATCGGTTTCTTCGATTTCCGGCGTGGCCTTGACCTGCCGGCGGAAGTTGGCGGGATCGAGTTGGCGGTCCAGGACGGCCTCGTAGACTTCCCGGACCTGGGCGAGGGTGAAGTACTCGCCCAGCAGGTGGTAGGCGATGGATCCGTAGGCCATCTTGTTGCGCAGCCGCCACAGGGCGTAGTCGATGATCGCGTTGTGGTCGAAGGCCAGCTCGCCGAGCCGGTCGGCGCGGAACCAGCGCACGTTTTCGGATTCGTCGGCGAGCGCGGCCTCCGTGGGCTGGACGAGCGCCCAGTACACAATCGAGACGACGCGCTGGGTGGGCGAGCGGTGCAGCCCGCCAAAGGCGTAGAGCTGTTCGAGGTAGTTGGGGGCCAGCCCCGTCGTCTCGCGAAGGTTCCGCGACGCGGCGTCCTGGAGGGATTCCGAGTGCGTGAGCGGGCCGCCGGGCAGGGCCCAGAGGCCCTTGAACGGCTCGCGGATCCGGCGCACCAGCGGGATCCACAGCGTGGGCCGGCCGGACTTCTCGCTGGGGCGCAGCGCAAAGATCACGGTGGAGATGGCCAGCGACGGCGGCGCGGTCTGGCGCTCCGAGACGTTGGCTGCTGTGGTGTAAACGGTGGTTCACCCGCCCTCTGCGGTCCCGGGCGGGTCCAGCGGTGGACTTCCCGGACGGATCCGGCCCGACCGCCGGATTAGTTATAGTCAAATTGACTAGAACTAATGATACGGCCGCGACGGCGGGACGCAAAATGTTTCAGGTCACACGGGCGGCCACATTTGCGGACACGGCCGCGGCCCTGAGCGTTGCCGGGGGGCGGTCCGGGCTTGTCCGCGGGAGCCGGCAACGGCAAGAATCGGGGCTATGGACGCAGAAGAGATGGACCCGGAGGGCAGGGGTTCAAAGGGCGGGGACGCAGCGGCAGTCAGAGCCCGTTACACGGGGGCGGCCCAGGCATTCCTGGAGCTCGCCGGACAGGTACCGGACCAGGCGTGGCAGCGGCCGGCGCTGGGTGAATGGGATGTCCGGGCACTGACCGGCCACACCAGCCGCGCCCTGACCACCGTCGAGACCTACCTCGCCACCCCGGCCGCCGGGGAACGGGTGGCGGGTCCGGTGGACTACTTCCTGGCCGTCCGCGGCGCCACCTCGCCGGACGCCATCGCCCGGCGCGGCAGGGAAACCGGGGAAGCCCTGGGCGAGGACCCGGCCTCAGCGGTGCGGGAGCTGGTCCAGCGCGTCACGGACCTCGTCCGGAGCACTCCGGACGGTGCCCTGGTGGCCACGCCCGCCGGGGCAATGACGCTCATCGACTACCTGCCGACCCGGACCTTCGAACTGGCCGTGCACACCCTGGACCTGGCGCGCGCCCTGGGCCTCCCGCCGCCCGCCTCCTTGGCCCCGGCGGTCGCGGCCTCCCTGGAGCTCGCCGGGGCCATCGGCTCCCGGCTGCCGGCCGCCGGTGAGTTGCTGCTCTTGCTCACCGGCCGGACCGGCCTGCCCGAGGGCCTGAGCGTCCTCTAGCCGATTCGCCGGAGCATGTCTGCCCGGCGCACAGGCCTGGCCTGTCACTTGCTTAGCCTGTCACTTGCTTGCGGCCGCGGCTTCCAGCAGCGGCAGGGTGCGCCCCTGGAAGTGCGTATTGAGCACGATCACGGATGAGGACCGCAGGACAGTCCTGGTGGCGATCATGGCATCGAGGACGCGCTGGAGGTCCGAATTGGAACGCGCGGCGATGCGTGCCATGAGGTCCGAGCTCCCGGACACCGTGTGGATCTCGATCAGTTCGGGGATCCGCGCCAGGGCCTCCACGACGGCGTCGTGCCCGAGGTCCTGGTTGATCGTGAGGGAACAGAACGCCACCACCGGGAAACCAAAGTGGGCCGGATCCGGGTGCGGCACCCACGAGCCGATCACACCGGCATCCTGCATCCGGTCCAGCCGCGACTGCACCGTCGCGCGGGCTACTTTCAGCACCCGGGAGGCTTCCAGGACCGAGGCCCTGGGCGAATCCGTGAAAAATCGGACAATCTTTGCATCCAGCGGATCAACGTCCAAGGATTTTTCCTTTCCAGGCGGCCCGGGTTGAACAAACCGCCGCCAACGCCCCAATTCAATGAGCAAACTGCCACCATGCTCTCACGGCGGGGGCGCCCCGGCGATCCGTGGCGCCGGCCCAAAGACGGTAAATTCAATAGGTCCCATAAGGACGCCCAGATCCAAACCACACGAAGGTTCGCCATGACAACGAAGTCCACCGCGACGCTACCCACCGCGGTTCCCGCCCCGAGCCTGGGGCACAGCATGAAGCCACGCCAGCTGACCATGATGGGGCTGGGCAGTGCGATCGGCGCCGGCCTGTTCCTCGGCTCGGGGGCAGGAATCAAGGCGGCGGGACCGGCCGTGCTGATCTCCTACCTTGTTGCCGGAACCCTGATCATCCTGGTGATGTGGGCGCTCGGCGAGATGGCCGCCGCCAACCCCAACAGCGGCGCCTTCTCCGTCTACACGCAAAAAGCCATGGGCAAGACCGCAGGGGCAACCGTCGGCTGGCTCTGGTGGCTGCAGCTCGTGGTGGTCATCGCGGCCGAGGCCCTCGGTGCGGCCGGGCTCCTGTTCACGGTGTGGCCGGTGATCCCCGTCTGGGCACTGTCCCTGGTCTTCATGGCCCTGTTCACCGCCATCAACCTGGCGGGCGTGAAGAACTTCGGCGAGTTCGAATTCTGGTTCGCCATCCTCAAGGTGGCCGCGATCGTGATCTTCCTCGCCATCGGCGCGGCCCTGCTGCTGGGCTGGCTGCCGGACGTCCCCTCCCCCGGCCTTAGCAACTTCACTTCCGGCTTCGCCCCGGCAGGCCTCGGCGGCATCGCCACCGCGCTCTTCGTCGTCATCTTCGCCTTCGGCGGCACTGAGATTGTCAGCGTGGCCGCGGCCGAGACCGAGAACCCGGAACGCAGCGTCGCCCAGGCGATCCGCACCGTGGTCTGGCGGATCCTCGTGTTCTACATCGGCTCGGTTTTCGTCATCGCGGCCGTCCTTCCCTCAACCTCGGCGGCCCTGAAATCCCCCTTCGCCGGCGTCCTCGACGCCGCCCGGATCCCGGGTGCCGGCGCCGCGATCACCCTGGTGGCCGTCATCGCGCTGCTGTCCGCGCTGAACGCCAACCTCTACGGCGCGTCCCGCATGGTGTACTCGCTCTCGGAGCGCGGCGAAGCCCCGAAGTTCCTCTCGAGGCTCAACTCGGCCCGGGTACCGGTGGTGGCGGTGAGCGTCTCTGTGGCCTTCGGCTTCCTGGCCGCCGTCCTGGAACTGCTGTTCCCCGACCAGATTCTGCCGGCCCTGTTCCAGCTTGTCGGCTCCACGTGCCTCGTGGTGTGGGGCTCGGCCCTGGTCTCCCAGCTGATCCTGCGCCGCCGGGCGGACCGTGACGGCACGGCGCTGCCGCTGCGGATGAAGGGCTTCCCGGCCCTGACGATCTTCGGGCTGGTGCTCCTGGCCCTGATCTTCGCCGTCGGCTTCAGCAGCCCGGACAGCAGCAAGCAGCTGTTCAGCACCCTGGCACTGGTGGCGGGCATTGCCGCGGCGTGCTGGATCGGCGCCCGGATCACCGGCAACCGCCGCGCAGGCGTAGAAGTGGACCGGCGGGTTCGCTAGACAAATTGTCAAGCTCACCGGCGGCAGGGACGGCAAAGGTGTGCAGTCTGGGCACCCCAACCTAGGCTGATTGCCCACCCCGCCGCCGGTGACTAGGGTCACAGGCATGGACACACTTCCCCCCGTGGCTTCCGGCAGCGCTGCCGGGCCGCTCACTGCCGACGAGCTCCGAGAGCTCTATTCGCTGATGGTGGCCGTCCGGCACCTCGACACCTCGGCCATCGCCTGGCAACGGCAGGGCATCATCCCCGGCTACGCCCCCGAACTCGGCCAGGAAGCAGCCCAGGTGGGCAGCGGCTACGCCGTGGACACCGCCCGGGACTTCGTCTTTCCCACCTACCGCGAAATGGGCGTCGCCCGGACCATGGGCGTGGACATGGTGGCCTACATGTCCACCCACAAGGCCACGTGGCACGGCGGCCTCTACAACCCGATGGAATCCCGGCTCGCCCCGATCCAGGCGGTCGTCGCCGGGTCCGTCCTGCACGCCGTCGGCTGGGCCCACGGCCAGACGCTCGACGGGAAAGACGGCGTCGCCCTGACCTACTTCGGCGACGGCGCCTCCTCGCAAGGCGACGTGCACGAGGCGATGAACTTCGCCGCCGTGATGAAGGCGCCGGTGGTGTTCTTCGTCCAGAACAACGGCTGGGCCATCTCGGTCCCCACCGAACGGCAGGTGGCCGGCGGCTCCGTCGCCGCCCGCGCCGCGGGCTATGGAATCCCGGGGCTGAAGATCGACGGCGACGACGTCGTCGCGGTCCTCGAGGCGACCCGCCGCGCCTTCGCGCATGCCCGCTCCGGCAACGGCCCGGTGCTCATCGAGGCCATGACCTACCGCCGCGGCCCGCACTCCACCGCCGATGATCCGGGCCGCTACCGCTCCCTGGACGAGGAACGCGACGGCGCCGGCACCGACCCGCTCGAGCGGCTCCGGCAGAAGCTGCTGGCCGACGGAATCGCGGACGAGGCGTTCTTCGCCGAGGCGCTGGCCGCGGCCAAAGCTGAAGAGGAGCAGATCCGCACGGGCATCCAGGCGCTCGGCTCCCGGCCCGGCACTGAAATGTTTGACCTGGTCTTCCAGGAAACCACCCCGGCCCTGCAGGCCCAGGCCGCCAACTGGCGCGAGGAGTCCGAACATGTCTAACTCGATTCTCGAAAGCGCAAGCGCCAGCGCCAGCGGCGAAAGCACTGCCGACGACACTGCCGAGAACACCGCCAGCCCCGCATCAACCACCGTGATGTCGATGCAGCAGGCGCTGAACCGCGCCCTGGACGAGGTCCTTGCAGACAACCCCAAGGCCGTCATCTTCGGCGAGGACTGCGGCCGGCTCGGCGGCGTCTTCCGCATCACCGACGGGCTGCAGGCCAAGCACGGCGCGCAGCGCGTCTTTGACACCCCGCTGGCGGAATCCGGCATCCTCGGCATGTCCGTGGGCCTGGCGATGGCCGGGTTCCACCCCATTCCCGAGGTCCAGTTCGACGGTTTCGCCTACCCGGCGATCAACCAGATCGTCTGCCAGATCGCCCGGGTGAACTACCGCAGCCGGGGCACCATGCCGATGCCCATCACCCTGCGCGTGCCCAGCTTCGGCGGCATCCGGGCCCCCGAACACCACGGCGAAAGCCTGGAAGCACTCTTCGCCCACGTTCCCGGGCTCAAAGTGGTCTCGCCGTCGAACCCGCATGAGGCCTACCACTTGCTCAAGTACGCCGCCACTCGGCCGGACCCGGTGATCTTCATGGAGCCGAAGTCGCGGTACTGGCAAAAGGGCGAGGTGGCTATACACGACGGCGGCTCCCCCACCGGTGCCAAGGTGATGCGCGAAGGCCGCCACCTCACGCTCGTCGCGTGGGGCGCCATGGTCTCCCGCTGCCTGCAGGTGGCCGAGCTCGCCGCCGAAGACGGGATCGACATCGAGGTCCTGGACCTGCGCTGGCTCAAGCCGATCGACGCCGAGGCGCTGGCCGCCTCCGTGCGCAAGACGCGCCGCGCCGTCGTCGTCCACGAAGCGCCACTGACCTCCGGCCTCGGCGCCGAGGTGGCGCAGCTGATCACCCAGAGCTGCTTCGATACCCTCAAGGCCCCGGTGGAGCGCGTCACCGGCTTCGATGTCCCGTACCCCTCCGGCGACCTCGAAGATGAATACATCCCGAACATTGACCGGATCCTCTTCGGCATCCAGCGAGTATTGGAGTACAAACGTGGCTGAAATTTCCTTCCCGCTCCCCGATCTCGGCGAGGGCCTGATCGAGGCAACCGTGCTGGAATGGCTGGTTTCACCGGGCGAGCAGGTGGAGCGCAACCAGCCGCTGGTGGAGGTCGAAACCACCAAGTCGGCCGTTGAATTGCCCAGCCCGCAGGCAGGTAAGGTAGTGCGTATCTACGGCGGGCCCGGCGACAAGATCAATGTCGGCGAGCCCCTGATTGTGTTTGAGGTGCCGGACAACACCGCCGGCATCGTGGGCACGGTCCCGAAGGAAGAGGCACCAAAGCGCCGGGTCCGCCTGAGCGCCGTACTTGATGAGGACTGAGAGCATGAGCGGCAGACACACCGGCGAACTGCATTCGCACACCGTGGAGGGCACCGACCCCCAGCTGTACATGCAGGTGCACGAGCCCCAGAACGACGCCGGGCTCCGTCCGGTCCTGCTGCTGCACGGCTTCTCCTCCTCCTCCAAGCTCAACTGGGAGGACAGCGGCTGGCTTGCCGCGCTCCTGGAGGCCGGCCGGCGCGTCATCACCGTGGACCTGCCCGGCCACGGCCGCAGCGGGGCGCCGGAAGACATGGACTCCTACTCCCCCAGCCGGATCCGTGCGGACCTGCTGCAGATAGTGTTCGACGCCGGCGCGCGTCCCCTGCGCGACGGCGACCCCGCCAGCGGGCTGGACGTGATCGGCTATTCGCTGGGATCCCGGCTGGCCTGGGAGTTCGGCGCCACCCAGCACGAGCTGGTCCACCGGCTGGTCCTGGGCGGCCCCAACGTCGCCGACCCGCTGGCGGACTTCGACCTGATCGCCGCGCAGCGGTACCTGGCCGACGGCACCCCCATCGCGGACGAATCCACCGCCGGGCTGCTGAAGATGGCCATGCTGCTGCCCAGCAACAACATCTTCGCGCTGCTGTCCCTGGTCGAGGCGATCAAGACCGAGCCGTACGACCCCGCCGAAGCCGTGCCGCGCATGCCGATGCTCCTCGTGGCGGGGGAAAAGGACGACCGCGCCGCCACCATGCCGGAGCTCGCCGCCCTCGGCGCCAAGGCCGGCGGCATGGTCGAACAGCTGGTGCTGCCGGGCCGCAACCACACCAACGCCATCACCAGCCGCGCCTTCAAGCAGGGCGCCATCAGCTTCCTGGGCGTCTAAGCCCGCCATAAAAAAGCAACGCGGGGTCACTTGCGGCCCATCCGAATGATCTGGATGGGCGCGAAGTGACCCCGCGTTGCATGTGGTGGCCCCTAGTGGTGGCTGCTGACGCCGAGCGGGCGGCCCTTCGTCTCCCCGGCCAGGAGGACGCCGATCGCGGAGATGACGCAGAGGACCATGATGTAGATGCCGATCGACCCGGTCCAGTGGGTACCCTGCAGCAGGGTTTCCGCGATGGTGGCAGCAAACGCGCCGCCGAGGATGGCACCGAAGGCGTAGCCGATCGAGATGCCCGAGTAGCGCACGTTCGCCGGGAACATCTCGGCGTACATGGCGGACATCGGACCGTAGGACAGGCCCAGGCCGATGGTCAGGACGAACAGCGCGACGCCGTAGAGCACGATGTCCTTGGTGTCGATGAGGGCGAACATCGGGATCATCCAGGCGAAGACAATGCCGTAGCCGATCAGGAAGGTCTTGACGCGGCCGATCTTGTCCGAGAGCCAGCCGCCGACCAGCGTGAACATGAGCCAGCCGAAGGAAGCCAGCGTGGTGGCCAGCAGGATCTGCGGGGTGGGCATCTTGAGGGACTTGGTGGCGTAGGAGATGAAGAACGCGATCAACAGGTAGCCGGCAGCGTTGTTGCCGATGAAGATCATGGTGGAGTAGAGGACGGCCTTCTTGTGCTTGCGGATGAGCTCGCCCAGCGGCGCCTTGCTCTCTTCCTTGCGGGCAGCCATCTCCTTGAAGACCGGGCTCTCGGACACGGCGCGGCGGATCAGGTAGCCGACGACGATCAGCACGATCGAGAGCAGGAACGGCACACGCCAGCCCCAGGACGCAAAGTCCTCCTTGGACATGGACGTGTTCAGGAAGTACAGCAGGCCCGTGGCGAGGATCATGCCGACCGGAACGCCGATCTGCGGGTAGGCACCGAACAGGCCGCGCTTGCTCTTGGGTGCGTGCTCGACGGCCATCAGGGCAGCGCCGCCCCATTCACCGCCGGCGGAGAAGCCCTGGATGACGCGGAGGGTGATGAGCAGGATCGGGGCCCAGACACCGATCTGCGCGTAAGTGGGCAGCACGCCGATCAGCGCGGTGGCGGCACCCATCATGACCAGCGTGAAGACCAGCATGGCCTTGCGGCCGAGGCGGTCGCCCAGGTGGCCGGCGATGATCGCGCCGAGCGGGCGGAACAGGAAGCTGATGCCGATGAGGGCGAAGGACAGGATCTGCGCCAGGCCCGGGTCGGATGCGTTAAGCGGGGCGAGGAACAGCGGCGACAGCAGCGTGGCTGTCAGCTGGGCAAAAATGAAGAAGTCGTACCACTCGATGGTGGTGCCGACCAGGGTCCCGGCGAGGACCTTTCGTTCCTCATGTTTGCTGCTGGGACCCGCCTCGGAATCTACGGATGAAGTTACGGTCATTGGAACTCCGTTGCTGGGGGCAGAGGTACTGCCCAAAGTGGGTGCGAAGTGACTAGCTGGTGCCTCTTGAGTGCTGGCCGCGGAAATTGCCAGCCCTCGAATTACTGATCGAACGGTCAGTTAGTATCCCCAAATAATACTATGAGATGTGTGATAGGGCACACATAGTCGCGGGGAGTGTCTTGCGCGGGTCAGTCCTTGCGGTTGAGCAGTTCACGGACCCTGGCCCGGACCGGTTCGCGGTCGTAGGTGTTGACCAGGGCGCCGGCCATGCGGACCGGGTCCCCGAAGAAGAAGTACTCGTAGAGCGACTGGCGCCCGGCGAACCCGGAAATCGAGGCGTCAAAGGCCAGCTTGAACAGCCGGACGCGCTCGGGGCCGGTGAGGGTCTTGCCCTGCAGGTACAGTTCGATGTCCGCCCGGGCCTCGCTGTTGAGGTCCGCCTCGCCCGGCAGTGCCATGAGGCCCGACGCCGAGAACTTCCGGATGATCTGCGGGAAGCGCTGGGCGATCTTCGGGTACCAGTTGCGGGCCGCGTTCAGCGTGGACCACTTCGGCAGCATGACCCCGGCATCGTTGAGTCCGGCGTCGGCCTCGGAGGCGCGGACCAGCGCCTTGCCGATTTCGACGTCGATGATCAGCTCGGCGATGTCCTCCTGGATGTGCTGGAACCCGTCGATGCCGATCGCCTCGGCCAGTTCCGACGCCAGGCCCAGGAAGAACTCGCTCTTGGCGATGGTGCGGGTGACCACCTGGTGGGTCATGAGCGCCCCGGCGCCGGTTTCGGTGTAGAAGCTGTTGCACAGTTGCGGGTTGCCGAGCATGAAGATGCGCTCGCTGGGCACGAAGACGTGGTCAAAGACGGCGACGGCGTCCATTTCCTCATAGCGGGAGGCCAGCGGCTCGTCGTGGGTGCTGCCGCCGTTGTACAGCGAGGTACGGCAGAGGTAGCGCAGGCCCGGGGCATCGTTGGGAATGGCGAACGCGTAGGAGTACGGCGCGTCTTCCGGGGTGCCCCGCAGGACCGTGGACGGGAACACGAGCAGTTCGTCGGCAATCGGGGCGATGGTGGCGAGCATCCGGGCGCCCTGGATAACAATCCCGTCCGCGCGCTCCTCCACGATCCGGGCCGAGAGCTGGCCGCCGAGCTGCTCCGAGCCCGAAACCGAGCGGTTGACCTGCGGCGGGATGAGGGTGTGCGTGGCGAGGACGTCGTTTTCCCGGGCCCACTCGTAGTAGTTACGGATGTTCTCGCCGAACTTGGGGTCCGCCTGCGCGAACCACTTCCCGGCCGTGCCCAGCGCGGTGAGCGCGGAGTTCATGTAGTCCCCGGAGCGGCCCAGGAAGCCGTTGGAGGACTCGGCCCACGTGGAGATGGCGCGGCGGCGGCGCTGGAGGTCCTCGATGGTCTTGGGCACCAGGAAGGAGGCGTTGACCAGGTCCCCGGTGCTGGGCGAGGAGTAGGTGAGCGCCTCTTGGTACGTCGGGTCGTGCTGCATGTCGAAGAGTTTGGCGTAGGAGCGGGCCACGTTGCGGAAAGCCGGATGCTCGGCGATCTTCTCGCTGACCACCTCGCCGTCGATCACGACATGCGGGGTCATGGCGTTGAGCTTGTCCAGGTACTGCCGTCCGGTGCGGATACCCATTGGTCTTCCTCCAGTCGTCGTTGAACTGAGCTGAGCTGTGTTGATTGGATGCTGTGTTAAATGGATGTCGTGCGGCGCTAGAGCAGGTCCTCCATGCCCAGCTGGCTTTCCGGGATGGTGGTGAATGTGCCGTTGGCGAACGCCAGGGCATCGCCGTTGCGGTAGTTGAAGTCCACCACCTCGCCCACGTAGAGGGTGTGGTCGCCGCCGTCGTACGCCGCCCACGGCTTGCATTCGAAATAGGCGAGGACATTGGACAGCCGCGGCGCGGTGTCCCCCTCCACCCACAGCGGCTCGGGGCCGGGACGGCCGGCGAAATGCATGGCCAGGTGCCGCTGCTCGGCGCCGAGGATATTCACCGTGAAGGGCCGATCGGCGAGTTCATCGTGGGCCCTGGCAGCACGGGCGATGCTGACCAGCACCAGCGGAGGCTCCATGGACACTGAGGTGAAGGAGTTTACGGTGATGCCGTGGCGCTTGGTGACCCCGTCGAAAGTCACGATCGCGACGCCGGTGGCAAACCTGCCAAGACTCCCCCGGAAGTGGTTGGCCCGCGGGGCAGACAGCGCGCCCTGGCCCCGGACACCGCCGGCGTGGTCGCGTGGCTTGGCAATCATCACTGATCCCTCGCGTTCGATGCGGTCTTGTTCGGTCGTGGTGTGGTTGACCTGTGCTTTGGGTACGGTGTTGTTCTATAATCGAACAAGTAGTTCCCATATAGAACGCTAGCGGACCGTGAGCCGGAACACAAGGGTTGCCCGGCACGCCGGCATCCCCACCCCTAGGATGTACCCCATGACCCCGAACGACGGCACTGCCCAGGCTTCCCCGTCCCAGACGCTGTCCCGCGGCATCAGGGCGTTGGAGATCCTGGCCGAGGCGCAGCAGCCGCTCACGATTGCCGAACTCGCCGATGCTATGGGCGTCCACCGCTCCGTGGCCTACCGGATCCTGCGCACCCTGGAGGACCACTCGCTGCTGGTGCGGGACGACGGCGGCCGCGTCCAGCCCGGCCCGGGCCTGGCGGTCCTGGCGCGCGGGGTCTCCCGCAACCTGCAGTCGGCGGCCTTGCCGGAGCTGACCGTGCTGGCCAACACCCTGACCATGAGCGCCTTTGTGGCGGTCTGGGACCGGGAGGAGTGTGTGACGCTGGTGACGGTGGACCCGCGGCACAGCGGCGCCGCGGTGGTGCAGCACCCTGGGTCGCGGCATCCCATCAGCGCCGGGGCGCCGGGCATCGCCATCCAGTCCGCCTTCCCGGAACAAGAGTGGCGGGCGCTGGTCCCGGGCATCCCGTACCGGGCCGAAGCGGCCGAGGCCCGGCGCCGCGGCTTTGCCGCCAGCCATGACGAGGTGATTCCGGGGGTGTCCTCCATCGCGGTGCCGCTGCGCGTGCCGGGCGGGCGGCCGGCCGCCCTCGCCGTCGTGTATATCCGCGCCGCGCAGGATCCGGACGAGGTCGCCGGGGCGCTCACGGAGGCCGCGCGGCGGATCGAGGCGCAACTGGGCTAGAACCTGCCGGCCCACCTGACTGGCAGCAGGGGCCGTTTTCAGCCCTCAAAACGGCCCCTGCTGCGAGCTAGTTGGGGGCTTAGGCGGCCGGCGTCGTCTTCCGTCCGCGTTGCCGGAGTACGACGGCGGCTGCGGTTCCCAGCAGGAACAGCGCCGTGGCGGCGCACACGGGAACCAGGAACGCCGTCGAATAGCCGAAGTTCTGGGCCAGCTGCCCGGCGATGGAGGATCCGAGCGCGGTGCCGGCGACAATGCCGCTGGCCAGGGCCGTCATGACCGTGCCAAGCTTTCCGGCCGGAGCTACGAGGCCGCCGATGGCGAAAACTGTGACCATGAGCGGGCCCACCGGCAGGCCCAGGACCAGCAGCACGAGAACCATGGGCAGCGCCGTCGTGGGCAGCAACAGCAGTGCTGCGAGCCCTGCCATGAGCCCCGCGCACGCAATCCAGCGGATGTTCACCGTGAGGCGGCGGGGCCAGTACGCGACCGAGAGTGCGGCCGCCGCAGAGCTCAGTCCCATCGCGGCGTAGAGCAGGCCCGCGAGCTCGGACGTGGCGAAGCTGGCGGAGAAGGAACTCAGGGAGGCCTGGGTGGAGCCGAAGAACGTGCCCATGCACACCATCGCCAGTACGGGCAGGGCGACGGCGGCGAAGGTCCTGGCACGCTGGGCCGCCGTGCGGGCGTCCGCGTGCCTGTCCCCTGCCGCTGCGGGAACCACACCGGAGGCCGATGCGGCCGCCGGTTCAGCTGCCTGGCCGGAGGACGGGCGCCGTGCTGTGCGGACCACCGCGTGGTGCGTGGGGTGGACGGCGAAGGCGGGTACCAGGACAACAGTCAGTGCCGCGGCCAGGGCCAGCGGCAGCCACGGCGCGAGCAGGCTGGCCAGGATGCCGACCAGGGCCGGGCCGAGCACGAAGGTGAGCTCGTCGGCGGTGCTCTCATAGGACAGGGCCGTGTCCAGGTCAGCGGCGTTCGCGGCCGCCCCGCGCCCGGAGGTCCGGGAGGTCAGGGCCATCCAGCGGACCCGGGCCAGCGGACCGACCTGCGGGCAGCTGGCCCCGGCTACGAAGGCCGCGGCCAGCACGGGGACGGCGGCGGCAAGGTCCTGCGCCCCGGCAATGAGGTACGCCGCGAGGATCAGGGCTACGACGGCCACGGTGTTGGCAATGGCGGATACAAGCAGCACGCGGCGCTGGCCGAGCCGGTCGGCGAGGACGCCCAGGACGGGAGCACCCAGTGCGGAACCGATGCCGACGGCACCGGCCGCGGCGCCGCCAACGGCGTAGGAGCCCGTGACGGAAGTGACGAGCGTCAGGGCACCGACAGTGAGCATGGCCAGCGGCAGGCGGGCGAAGAGACCCAGCGGGATGAAGCTGCGGCCGGCGAGCAGCGGCAGCCGCGCGAAGCGGCCGCCCTTGGCCGACTCGGGGGCCGGCAGCGCAGTCGCAGTGGGGGCGTCGGTCGAAATGGGGGCGTCAAGAGTAGACGCCAAAGAAGACGGTGAAGGGTTCATGGTTTCCGGGTTCGCTCAATAATGCGCATCGTCCCTCCTCCCGATGCGCGCGACCCGGTAACAGATCAATGATAGCTGATGCCCGGACGGCCAGTCCGGGCTGGCCGGCTGCGGCCTGGGCTCAGGACAAGGGGGGTCAGGACAGGGATTCAGGCCCGGGTGTCGTCGCTGATGTGCAGGGTGGAGCCGCTGCGGCCCTTGACCACCTGGAGCTGGGTGCCGATGCGCTGCTTCATTTCCGCCACATGGCTCACGAGCCCCACTACCCTGCCGCCGTCGCGGAGGCCTTCGAGGGCGTCCATGACCTGTTCCAGCGCCTGCTCATCGAGGCTGCCGAAGCCCTCGTCCACGAAGAGGGTCTCGATGTCGACGCCGCCGGACTCGTGCTGCACCACATCTGCCAGCCCGAGGGCCAGCGCCAGTGAGGCCATGAAGGACTCGCCGCCGGAGAGGGTGGCGGTGTCCCGGCGCTGGCCGGTCCACTCATCCACGACTTCCAGGCCGAGGCCGGACTTCGCGCCGCGCGCGGCCTTAGCGTCGGTGTGCCGCAGCGTGTAGCGGCCGTCGCTCATGCCAATCAGGCGTTCCGAGGCGGCGACGGCCACCTGCTCAAGCCGGGCGGCAAGGACGTAGCTGTTCAGGCTCATGCGGTAGGTGTTGTCGCCTCCGCCCTTGGCGGCGTCGGCCACGGCGGCGAGCAGCGCGGCCCGGTCCCGCGGTTCCCTGCCGGCGGCGGCCAGTTCCGCGTAATCAACGGCGATGCGTCCGAGGGTCCGGAGCGAGTTTTCCGCCAGCCCGGCCGCCAGCACGGCTTCCCTTGCTTTCCGGCCGGCCGCCGCCGCTTCCGTCCTGAGCGCTTCGAGGGCGGCGTCGCTGACGAGCTCCCCGGCGGCCCGCTCGGCCGCCGCCAGGGCGAGGTCCTCGCCGGCAAACAGTTCCTGGATCCTGGCGGCTTCGTCGTGTCCGGCCCGGATGGCCGTTTCGAGGCTTGCTGCCGCCGGGGCCGGCAGCAGCGCTTCCCGCGCCGCCGCTGCGGTGCTGAAACCGGCTGAGGGCAGGGCCTGCTCAAGTTGTCGGCGTGCCTCCGCGGTGCGGGCGGCGGCCAGTTCGAGGGCCGACTGCGCGGCGTCCGCGTGTTCAAGGACTGAGGCGGTTGATGCCAGGGCGGCGATCCGCTGTTCGAGCGTCGCGTGGCTGGCGCGCAGCTTGTCCAGGGAGTGTTCCAGCGCCTCTGCCTGTTCGTCGATCTCGGCGATCGTGGATTGCGTTTGGGCGATGCCGGAGGCGGCGTCGGCCTGCGCCCGGTCCGCGGCGGCGATGGCCGCCTCGAGTTCTGCCAGACGGGCCCGGCTGGCGGCAAGGTCCGTGGCGGCGCGGGCGGCATCCTCGGCCCGTTCCCGGGCCAGTGCCGCCTCCAAGCGGGCTTCCTCGGGAGGTGTGCTGCCGCCCTGGGCTGCCAGGACGGCGACGTTTTGGTGGGCGTCGGCGAGCTCGCGTCCGAGGGCAGCGAAGGTCTCTTCCGCCGTGTCGCTGGCTAGTTGCGCTGCCTTTTCAGCCTCGGCGACGGCCAGGGCAGAGGCTGCGGCCGGGGCGGGTGCCGGGTGCTCCGGGCTGCCGCAGACGGGGCATGGGACTCCGGCGAGAAGTTGGGTGGCGAGCTCGGCCGCGGCGTTCGTGAGCCGTTGCTCCCGGAGGTCCAGCCAGTGCTGCCTCCGGTCCTGGTGTACGTTCCGGGCTGCGGCGTGCTGTTCAGCGATTGCCGAGCACTCGGCCTCGGCGGCGAGGAAGCGGCCAACGATGGTCACGAGTTCGTCAGCTGCCGTGGCCTCCTTGGTGCGCAGCTGGACTTCCGCAGCAAGTTCCTCGAGGGGACGGATTCCGGTGGACAGGGCCACCGACTCGGAGCGCAGGGCGGCCAGGGCAGTGGCGCCGGTCCGCTGACCGGATTCCAGCTCCTGCAACTGCTGGCGCAGCCGGCCGCGGCGTTCAGTAAGTCCGACGAGCCGGGATTCGTCGGGCAGGCGTTCGGTGAGCACGGCCTGCAGGGACCGCAGCCGTGTCAGGGTGCTCCGGACGGTTGCGCTGTCCAGCGCGGCGTGCGGGCCGGCGGCGGCGTCGTCCGCCTTCCCCCTCCCTGCGCCGATGAGAAGGTCCTGCCCCGCGAGCTCCGTGTCCGTCAGTGCCGCGGACCGAAGCGTGCGCGCGGCCTCCAGCAGGGCTGTTCCTGCCCGTTCCTCCGCTGCCGCGGCGCTGTCCACGGCCTGCAGTTGGCCGCCAAGCACTTCGGCTTGGCGGTGCAGTCCGAGGGCGGCGGCTTTCTCCGCCAGCAGAGGGGCGGCGGCGTCGGCGTCAAGCCGCCGCAGTTCCGCGGCGGCAAGTTTGGCGTGGCGGTTTGCCCGCGCGTTGGCGGCCTCCAACGCGGAGGCATGTTCAGCGGCGTGGTTCTCGGCTGCCGCGGCGGCGGCCCGCCGGCCCTCCGCGGCTGTTGCCGCGGCGTTCTCTAGCCAGGCCAGCAGGGCATCGGGCTGGTCCCTGCCGGGGGCATCTGCGGGGTCGAGCTCAAGTACCGCGGTTTCAGCCTCGGCCTGCGCCAGGAGCAGGTCAAGCTTTGTGGTGAGGCTTGCGACCTCCGCTTTGGCGGTCAGCGCCTGCCGGGATAGTTCCTGCTCCACGGCCTCAAAGCGCTGGGTGCCGAAAAGGCTCTGCAGCAGCTCCAGGCGGTCAGATGCCTTGGAGCGCAGGAACGCCGCGAAGTCGCCCTGCGGCAGCATGACCACGCGCGTGAACTGGTCCCGGTTCATGCCCAGGACATCGATGATCTCGGCCCCGGCCTCATCGTTCCGGCCGGACTTCTCCAGCCACGCGCCGTCGACGCGTTCGCGGAGCAGTGTATGGGCCTGCTGGACCGTGAAACCGTTCTTGCCCCGGGCGCTCGGTTTGTCCCAGGCGGGCGACCGGGAGACTTCGAAATGCCGGCCCTTGGCCGAGAACTCACAGGTGACGCGGGGCTCGGTGGCGGCCTCTGCGTGGTCGCTGCGCAGCCGCTTCCCGTCCTGCCGGGCCCCGGGAACCGATCCGTAGAGGGCGAAGCAGATGGCGTCCAGGACGCTCGTCTTGCCCGCGCCGGTGGCGCCATTGAGCAGGAACAGTCCGTGTGCGCTGAGCCGGTCGAAGTCGATCCGCTCCGTGCCGGCAAACGGGCCGAAGGCGGCAATCTCGAGGCGGTGGATCCTCACAGGGAGACCCCTTCCAGGCGCACGGCTTCGAGCGCCTCGGTGAGAACGGCGGCTTCGGCGTCGGAAGCTGGCCGGCCGCGGACGTGATCGAGGAATCCGCAGCAGACGGAGAGGTCATCCTCGGCTTCGGCCAGCCGGCTGCTGTAGCTGGCCTTCGGCGCCGCGCCGGAGCCATCGGGATCAAAGCCAAGCACCAGGGTGTCGGGGAACCGTGCCCGCAGGCGGTCCATCGCCTGGGCGGGGCGGGCGGCGTCCGTCAGCGTGATCTGGCAGTAGGCGGCCTCCGCCCAGGCGAAGTCCTCCGACGCGAGGAGGTCATCCAGCTTTCCGCGGAGCACGGCGAGGGCACGGGGCGCTTCCCACTGCACTTCGCGCACCCCGCCGATTCCGTCGGCGTCGACCTCCACGAGCCAGCTGCCCTTCTTGTGCTTCGCCTCCGAGAAGGAGTATGCCAGCGGCGAGCCGGAATAGCGCACCGCCGGGGAGAGCTCCTGCCGGCCATGCAGGTGGCCCAGCGCCGTGTAGCCAAAGCCGTCGAAGAGATCCAACGGAACGGCGCCGACGCCCCCGATGCTCAGATCCCGTTCGCTGTCAGAGCTGATGCCTCCGCTGGCGAAAGTGTGCGCCAGGACCACCGAATGGACGGTCCGGGTCTGGCTCCGGTGCCGCACGTCTGCACGGATCCGTTCGGTGGCGGCGCGTGTGACCTCGAAGTGGCTCGCGGTCTCGACGCCCAGCTGCTCGGCGACCAGCCGGGGCTCCAGCCAGGGGATCCCGTAGATGGCCAGCACCGGCGCCGTATCGTCCCCTGCGCCGTCCCCGAGTGGAAAGAGCACGGGCTGGTCCAGTTCGTTCAGCCGGGTGCGCAGATGCACTCCCCCGCGCTCGAGCAGCCGCGACGCGAACCCCAGCCTGATGGCGGAGTCGTGGTTGCCGCTGGTCAGGACAACCTGGGCGCCCGCACCCGTGAGGCGCACCAGAGCGTCATCCAGCAGGCCGACGACGTCGACTCCCGGCAGTGCGCGGTCATAGACGTCCCCGGCGATGAGGACGACGTCCACGCTCTCTTCCCGGACAAAGGTCACGAGCTGGTCGACGAAGGCTCGCTGGGCATCGAGCATGCCGATGCCGTGGAAGGACCGGCCCAAGTGCCAGTCGGAGGTGTGCAATAACCGCATATTCCTACGGTATCGGCTGGCACCGACACTCTTGCGCCACCACCCCGGAAGGGTGACCGAAGTCAAAGGAGGTCCGGAGGTGTTGCTACTTTCCACCCTTGCGGTCGAAGAAGCTGCGGGCCTCGTCGTCCTGGGCTACGGTGCGGTCGGGCGCCGAAGCGGCGGCGACCCTCCCGTTGCCCCTGTGGCCGGCGCCGACCTTCTGGCCGTCGTCCAGGCCGTCGGTCAGCTCCGCGTCATTGAAGTCCGCGTCGTCGAAGTCGGAGTTCACATCGGCGTCGTCCAAGTCGGCGTCGGTGAGCGTTGCGCCGGCCGGGTCAGTGGTCCGCCCTGTCTGAACAGTGCTCTGGGCGAAGCCGCGGAAAACCAGCCCGGCGACGGCCGCGCCGACCACCGGCGCCACCCAGAACAGCCACAGCTGCCCGAGCGCGTCCGGGCCGCTGAAGATGGCCGAGGCCGTGGCCCGGGCCGGGTTGAAGGGAACATTGCCAAGCGCCTGGCCCAGCTGCAGGAGCATCGCCGTCGTCAGGCCCACCGCGAAGGGGGCAGCCGCCCTGGCAGGATTCCGGCTGGCCGTCGTTGCCAGAAACACGGCCACGAGCAGGGCGGTACCGAGGACCTCCACGAGCAGAACGCCTGCCATGGGCACCTGGATGATCGAGTGCTCGCCGAATCCGGCCGCCACGGTGGCGAATGCGCCCTGGCTGTCGTTGATCGTCGGAATCGTGCGCAGGACGCCGAACAGGGCAACGGCCCCGAGCGCGGCGCCCACGAGCTGCGCGCCGATGTACGCGGCGGCGTCGGCCAGCCGGATCCGGCCGGCGATGGCGTTGCCCACGGTGATGGCGGGGTTAAAGTGGCCGCCGGAGACGTAGCCGACGGCCAGCATCGCGGCCGTCAGCGCCAGGCCGGCGGCCAGTGCGGCGGGCAGCGGGTTGGACTGCGGAATGGTGAAGAGCGGCACGCCCAGGCCTGCGACCACCACGATCAGGGTCCCCAGCGCCTCAGCGGAGAGCCGGGCCACGAGTCGGGGCCGGGGCGAAACGCCGCTGGCGGCCGGTGACTGGACGCCAACGGATTCGCGGGCTGGCACAAGCAGGGTCATAGTGAGGATTCCTTTGCTGGTGGCGGCGCGGCCTGGGGCTGCAGTTGCGGCGTCGCTGGCCCGCCGCCGGGCGGTGGTCCGGGTGCGGCCTCGGCCGCCCGGGAGAATGGGTCCGCCAGCAGTCTGCCAGCGGAATCTGGATGTTCGCTGGATTCTGGCCTAGTGCCCCAGTTCAGTGCCCCAGGGCGACCGCGGCCACGGCGCTGGCGGCAAGGGCGACGACGGCGGCGGCGGCCCAGCGCAGGAGCGCAGCAGGCGGCGCGGCGTTGGAGCGCCGGAGCTCCCGCCCGCGGACCAGCACGCACACAGCCACCACCAGCGTCGCGGCCATGGCGGCCAGCGCGCAGACCCCAAGGAAATCAACCGGCCCCGGAACGCCTCCGCGGGACCCCGCGAGCGCCCAGCTGCGCCAGATCAGCAGGTCCGCCACGATCAGGGTCAGCAGCGTCCGGCGCCAAGACAGGGATGTCCGCTCGGGCTGCAGTCCGGGATCCCGGACCGCCTCAGGCCTCACCGCGCCACCAGGATCAGGGCGGCGAACACCAGCGCCGCGGCCGCGACGCCGATGGTCATCACCAGCATCACGCCGGAGAACGGCAGCTCCTGGTTGTTACGCATGGCAGCCTCCATGAGTCCCCACCGGCGGTAGGACAAGGCGGCCAGGCCTGCGCCGAGGAACGCGAGGACGACGCACAACGCGATCCGCACGGGTCCGGGGGCGATCTCGGGAGCCAGCTGGTCAATCGCGAGGGCTCCGGCAATCAGGGCCAGGGATGTCCGGATCCAGGCCAGGAACGTCCGCTCGTTGGCCAGGGAGAATCTGTAATCGGGGGTGGTCCCGGTCTTCCGCCACGCTGGTTCGCGCATTCGTTTCCTCCGCTGCCGGACGGATACGCCGCCGGCGGTTGCTTCGCCTGACCGCTGGACGGGTCCTAACAGCACCCTACCGGCGTTCCGCATCCGCCGCCCGCGGGATTGGGGACAGCTGCGCTGGTACAGCGGCATTGGGTCCGCGGCACTGGGTCGGCGGCACTGGGTCGGCGGCACTGGGTCGGCGGCACTAGCCGGCATTAGCCGGCATTGCAGCGTGCGGGCAGGGTCCTCGGGGCTGGGACGACGGCATTGCAGAGTCCGGGGCAGCCTCGGCGGCATTGCAGAGTGCGGGGCAGCGCCGGGTAAATTTGAGGGCATGAGCACCGAGCCCGGGACCAGCCCCGCACCCGCCCCATCACCCGGCCAGCCACACTCCCCAGCACCGGCCCACGGCTCGCGCATCCACGGCTGCCTGCTTGGCGGTGCGCTCGGTGATTCACTGGGTTACGCCGTCGAGTTCGACGACATCTCCGCGATCCGGGCCCGGTTTGGCCCCGCGGGCCTGCAGGACTTTTCTGCGCTCGACGCCGGCAGCCCGTTCTCGGACGACACGCAAATGACGCTGTACACCGCGGACGGCCTCCTAGAAGCGCTGGAATGGGCGAACGACGGCGTGGCATCGGACATCAACGCGTGCCTGTGGCTCGCATACCTGCGCTGGCTCGCCACCCAGGGCGTCGCAGTGCCGTCGTCGGCCCCGTTCCAGCCGCCGCGCTGGATCGATGCCCAGGCCGTCCTGAAGAACCGGCGTTCGCCCGGCAAGGCGTGCCTGAGCGGACTCGCCACGGGCGAGATGGGCACCGTGAAGCGGCCGGTCAATCCAGATTCGAAAGGCTGCGGCACCGTGATGCGTTCGGCCCCGTTCGGCCTGATCCCCCATCTCGAACCCGAAACGGTCTACAAGCTCAGTGCCGATGCCGCGTCCCTGACGCACGGGCACCCCGCGGCACGGCAGAGCGCAGGAATGTTCAGCCTGGTCATCCACGCCCTGTCCTCCGGCCACGGTTTGCGCCAAGCGGCGGAATCGGCCCTCGGGCACCTGCGCGGCGGCATCCTGCGCAAGGGCGAGGATCCGGATCCGGATGTTGTGGCACGGCTGGAGGCAGCCCTGCGGCTGGCCGGCGACCTGCCCGGCGGCGGAGGCGTGCTCAGCCCCGAGGACCTGGTCAGCGAACTCGGCGAGGGGTGGGTGGCCGAGGAAGCCCTGGCCGTGGCGCTGTACGCCGTGCTGGCCACTGTTCCGGAGCCGGAGACGGGGTCAGATGGCGAGCCGGCAACGGCGGACGCCGGCCCTGCCGAAGCCGACGCCCAGTCGCATTTCCGGGCGGCAATTGCGCTGGCGGTGAACCACAGCGGGGACAGCGACTCGACGGCGTCGATCGCCGGAAACATCCTGGGGGCTTACTACGGCGAGCGGTGCCTGCCGGCCGACTGGCTGGCGGCACTCGAGGCGCCGGAGGTCATCCGGGGCATGGCGTCGAGGTTGGCGGCCGTCACCGGCGCGTAGCGTCACCGGGCAACTGTCCCCGGGGCATGCCCCGTGGCGCCCCAGTGCAAAGAACATGTCCATCCGCCAATGCCGCGCAACGAGGACATGCCCATCCCCGGCGGCGGGGACTGGACATATTGCCATCATGTCCGGTCGCCAGAGCCTCCGCGGGACATGTCCGGCGCTCCATCTGCTCACCGAAGGACATGCGCATCTCCGGCGGCGGGGACTGGACATATTGCCATCATGTCCGGTCGCCAGAGCCTCCGCGGGACATGTCCGGGCCTCCATCAGCGCACCGAAGGACATGCGCATCTCCGGCGGCGGGGACTGGACATATTGCCGTCATGTCCGGCCGCCAGAGCCTCCGCGGGACATGTCCGGCGCTCTATCAGCGCACCGAAGGACATGTTCCATCGCTGGTGGCCGCATCGCCGGGACATGTCCGGGTCTGGTTGCGGATCCTAGGCGCCCCGGAGCGAGATGTTGTTGCAGGCTTCGCAGACGTCCGCGGGGATGAGTCCGCGGCGCTGCAGGAAACCGAAAATGGTGCAGCCAAGGCAGAACCCGGCGAACGCCTCAAGGGACGCGGCGGCTATCAGCACCGCGAGCAGGACCCACGCCGCAGGCGCAAGGCCGGCAGCCAGCAGCAACGCGGCCGCCGTCGACACGGCTGCGCCGATGCCCTGGGCGAAGCGCTTTGGCGGGCCGGGAACGAGGCGGGTCCGGCCGAGCCAGGGCGTCAGGACCTTGACCGAGAGCAGGGCCAGGGGCGAGATCCGGGGGCCGAAGAGCACGCGCAGCCAGAACCCGGTCGCGATGATGGCGAGCCCCCAGCCGAAACCGGTCAGCAGGGTCACCGCGGACAGCGCCACCACCAGGGCAGCGGTGATCCGGGCGGCGTATTCGTTCACCGGGTTGGGGAACGCGAACACCCACCGCCAGTCAACGCCGCGCGGCTGAACGGACTTCGAGGGCACTGACTTCGAGGGCACGGACTTCGAGGGCACTGCGGGAGTCTGTGCATCCGTGGGTTTGCTCATCGCCCAAGGCTACGAGCGGGCGCGCCGGGGCGGGAATGATTGTTGCGCCATGTGACCGCGGATTCAGGCAAGGCTGGCTCAGCCGGGCCCGGCTCCGGCAGGGCCGGTTCAGCCAGGACCGGCTCAGGCGGGAAAAGTTCAGAAGGGTGCTGCCGCCAAGTGTCCGCCGACCAGCTGGAGGAATTCACCCTCGGACAAGACCTCGATCCGCTGCCCGCGGTCGTGCAGTTCCAGGACGCGGCGCGCCTTGCCCGTGAGCCGGCCGGAGCGCAGGTCCGCGGCCACAAACCCGTCGCCCACCACCAGGACGGTGGTGCGGGCCGTGACCCGGCTTTCAGGCCGGGCGCCCAGCTCGGCGGAGCGGACCTTGGCTTCGGGGCGGGGAATCGCCAGTTCGCCGGTGAACACGACGGTCTGGCCGAACAGCGGATGGTCCGGGCTGGCGGCGGCATTGGGCACCGGGTTGGGGCCTTCCTCCGGCCATCCGGCCACGAACCGCCGGCCAACAGGTGCGCCGTCAGTTCCCCCGGCGAGCGCGTCCAGCGCTGCGAGGGTGGCCTTGGACAGCGGGTCGCGCCGGGGGTCGAAGGCGGGCTGGTGCGAGACCGTGAGGCCCAGGGACAGATAGAGTTCGGCGATGCTCGCCGCCCCGTTGCGGGCGGCGATGTCGATCAGGATGCCGGCACAGGCCCGGGCGTCCTCGGCGGCATCGTGGTGATTGACCAGCGGGACGCCTGCCTCCTCGGCGGCATAGGGCAGCGAATTGGACACCAGGGAGTAACAGCGCCGGGACAAGATCACCGTGCAGACGTAGTCGTAGGCCGGCCCGGCCAGCCCGGACACCTCGAGCCCAGAGCGGATCACACCGAGATCGAACCCCGCATTGTGGGCCGCCAGCACGTCGCCGCCGATGAACGCGCCGATCTCCGGGAACAGCTCACCGAACCGCGGCAGTCCCGCCACCTGGTCCGGCCGGATGCCGTGGATCCGGACGTTGTGGTGATCGAAGGTGTCATGGTTTTCCGGCGGCCGCATGAGCCAGGAGGCTTCCTCGACGACGACGCCGCCGCGCACCTTGCTCAGGCCAACAGCGCACGGTGAACCGCGGAAGCCGTTCGCGGTCTCAAAGTCGATCGCCGTAAAGTCCAAAGTCACGGCCCAACTTTACCGCCCGCGGGCGGCGCCTCCCGCACCGGGAAGGGCACCCGGGGGCCGGCCGGCGGCCGTCAAGTACCCTTAACGGGTGAACGTACTAGCAATGAGCGACCTCGCCGTGTCCGCCCTTGGCGGCGCCGGCCCCGTCCAGCCGCAGCTGGCCTCCTTCCTGCCAGACTGGCTCAACCCGCAGGTTTTCCTGGCGAATCCGGCCTTCGCGCCGTGGGTGGTCCTCCTTGTCTGCGGCATCATCTTTGCCGAAACGGGGCTGTTGATCGGTTTTTTCCTGCCCGGGGACTCCATGCTGTTCACGGCCGGGCTGCTCGTGGCCACCGGCACCATCCAGGTCAACATCTGGGTCCTGACCGCGCTCATCATCGTCGCCGCGATCGTCGGCAACCAGGTGGGCTACCTGATTGGATCCAAGGCGGGACCAGCCCTGTTCAACAGGCCCAATTCCAAGCTGTTCAAGCGTGAAAACGTGGACAGCGCACACGCCTTCTTCGAAAAGCACGGCGGCAAGGCCCTGATCCTGGCCCGGTTCGTCCCGATCATCCGCACCTTCGTCCCGGTGATCGTGGGCGTCGCGCAGATGAGCAAACGCAAATTCTTCACCTACAACGTGATCGGCGCAGTCCTCTGGGGCGGCGGCGTCACGCTTCTGGGCTACCTGCTCGGGGACAAGGTGCCCTGGGTCAAGGACAACCTGGACATCATCTTCATCGCCATCGTGCTGGTCTCCGTGATACCGATCGCCATTGAGGTCATCCGGGGTGTCATCGCCAAGCGACAGTCCGAGGAGTACGGCACGGGCGTGGTGGATGAGTTCATCGAGGAGCATGAGCCGGAAGAAGAGCGCCGGACCCCGTAGTCAAAGACGCCGTATCCCGGCACAGCAGTGCGCCCCAGTTAACAAGGAAGGCGCCCCACCGTGTGGGGCGCCTTCCTTCGTCTTCCGCCTCGCCGGTGTGTGGCTCGGCTACTTACCGGCCAGAGTCTCGACGATGGCCGGCAGGAGCGCCCGGAACGCGTGGCCCCGGTGGCTGATGGCGTTCTTCTCCTCGGAACTGAGCTCGGCGCAGCTGCGGTCCAGCCCGCTCGGCTGCAGGACCGGGTCATAGCCGAAACCGCCCTCCCCGCGCGGCTCCCGCAGGAGTGTCCCTTCCAGCTGCCCGTACTCCACAACTTCCCGGCCGCCGTCGGGCGAGGACCCGGGCACGGCCAGCGCCGCGGCGCAGACAAACGCGGCCCCGCGGTACTCATCCGGCACGTCGGCCAGCTGGGCGAGCAGCAGCTGCAGGTTCGCGGCGTCGTCGCCGTGCCGGCCGGACCAGCGCGCGGAGAAAATCCCGGGTGCGCCGCCAAGGACGTCCACGGCTAGTCCGGAGTCGTCGGCGATCGCGACGAGCCCCGTGGCCTCGGCCACGGCCCGCGCCTTCAGCAGCGAGTTCTCCGCGAAGGTCACGCCGGTCTCGGCGACGTCGGGGGCACCGACGGCACCGGCGTCCACCACCTGCGTGTCGACGTCGAGGCCTGGCACCTGGCCACGCAGCAGCTCGCGGAGTTCCCGGAGCTTGCCTTTGTTGTGGGTGGCCAGGACCAGCCGCGGGGCCGGGCCGTCAGCGGCCGGCCGGTCCGCGAACGGCGCCTGCGTCACGGGGCCTCCGCCAGGGTGTCGCGCTGGATGGCGGCGAGCTGCTCGGTGCCCAGCAGCGCCAGGTCCAGCAGCTTGTTCAGCTCGTCGCGGTCGAAGGGTGCGCCCTCGGCGGTGCCCTGGACCTCCACGAACTTTCCGGAGCCGGTCACCACGACGTTCATGTCGGTCTCGGCGCGCACGTCTTCGACGTAGGGCAGGTCGAGCATCGGCACGCCGTCGATGATGCCGACGGACACGGCGGCGATCGTGTCAATCAGGGGCTCGGCGTTGCGGCCGATCATCTTCTTCTCGCGGGCGAAACGGATGGCGTCCGCGAGTGCCACATAGGCACCGGTGATGGCCGCGGTGCGGGTGCCGCCGTCGGCCTGCAGGACATCGCAGTCCAGCACGATCGTGATCTCGCCGAGAGCCTTGGTGTCGATGATGGAGCGCAGCGAGCGGCCGATCAGCCGGGAGATCTCGTGGGTGCGGCCGCCGATCTTGCCCTTGACGGACTCGCGGTCAGAGCGGGTGTTCGTGGCCCGGGGCAGCATGGCGTATTCGGCGGTGACCCAGCCGCGGCCCTCGCCCTTGAGCCAGCGCGGCACGCCTTCGGTCAGGGAGGCCGTGCACAGGACCCGGGTGTTGCCGAACTCGATCAGGGCCGAACCCTCGGCCTGCTTGGACCAGCCGCGCGTGATGCTGATCGGGCGCAGCTGGTCGGGGGTACGGCCGTCGGCGCGGATGACGGGGACACTGGGAGCTTGGGAAGTCATGCCTTTAGCTTATCGACTCACCCGCCCCCGCCGGCGCCGCCGGCCAGCTGTACGGTGGCGGCCAGCTGTACGGTGGCGGTCAGCTAGACGGTGTAGTGCACACCGGCGACGGCGACGGCCACGTCCTTGCCGAAGACGTCCTTGGCCTCGGCCATGACGGTGGTGGGGGACGTCCAGACGGGAATGTGCGTCAGCAGCAGTCGCCGCGCTCCGGCGGCCACGGCGGCCTCCCCGGCCCGCTTGCCGGTCAGGTGCACGTCCTTGATGTCGTCGTCGCGGCCTTCCTCGAACGCCGCTTCGCACAGGAAGAGGTCGGCGTCGCGGGCTGCGTCCTCAAGGCCCGCACAGGAGTCCGTGTCCCCGGAGTAGCTCAGGACGCGGGTCACGGGCGTGCCGTCCTTGGCAGGCTCGGTGACCTCCACACGGAGGGCGTAGGCCTCCTCGACGGGATGGTTCACCGCGTAGGGCGTCACCGTGAACGGGCCGACGCTCACCGGCTTGCGCTCGGACCAGTTGCTGAAGTCGAATTCCTCGTGCATGCCAGGATCCAGGTCCAGGCCGTAGGCTGTGGCCATCCGGTCAGCGGTGGCGGCGGGCCCCCACACCGGAATCCTGCCCCGTCCCCAGCCGCCCGGCTTCCAGCGCACGGCAACGTGGAGCCCGCACAGGTCCATGCAGTGGTCCGGGTGCAGGTGCGTGAGGAAGATTGCGTCAATGTCCTCCAGGTCCGTGTAGCGCTGGATGGCGCCGAGCGCCCCGCTGCCGAGGTCCAGGACGATCTTCCAGTTCCGCTCGCCGTCGTTGGCGGTCAGCAGATAGCACGACGCCGGCGAGCCCGGGCCCGGGAAGGACCCGGTACAGCCCACAATGGTCAGCTTCACAGCAGCTTTCCCCCGCCCGCGGATCCGCCCACGAAGTTGGATATCCGCGGCCGGCCGGCACCGGCCTGCGAGGTGGCGGCCTGGGCGGCGGCGATCATCTCCGGGGTGATCCGGGCGAGGCTGCCCGTGGGGTACTGCGCCGCGACGTGGTCGACGTGCCGGACGCTGAGGACCTCGGGGCCGAGGAAGCGCCGCGCGAGGTGCTCGAACTGGGCGGCGTCGCCGGTGGCGATGAAATTGTGCTCGGGGGCCGCGGCGTCGGTGCGCTCCAGGCCCCGGGAGGCCAGCGCCCGGTAGACGTCCTTGGCCGTTTCCTCGGCGCTGGAGACCAGCGTGACGTCCTCGCCCAGGACGAACGAGATCACGCCGGTGAGCAGCGGGTAGTGGGTGCAGCCGAGCACCACGGTGTCCACGCCGGCCGCAATGAGCGGCGCCAGGTACTCGCGGGCGACGGCAAGCAGTTCCGGTCCCGTGGTGATCCCTGCTTCCACGTAGGGCACGAACGCCGGGCAGGCCACGGACGTGATCGACAAATCCGGGGCAGCGGCGAAGGTGTCCTCGTAGGCGCGCGAGCCCACCGTGGCCGAGGTCCCGATCACGCCCACCCGGCCCGTGCGGGTTGCCGCGACGGCACGCCGGACGGCCGGCTGGATCACCTCGACCACCGGAATCCCGTAACGGGCCGTGTACCGTTCGCGGGCGTCGCGCAGCACGGCGGCGGACGCGGAGTTGCAGGCGATGGTCAGCAGCTTTACGCCGGAATCCACGAGCTCGTCCATGACGCCGAGGGCGTTGGCCCGGACTTCGGCGATGGGAAGGGGGCCGTAGGGCCCGTGCGCGGTGTCGCCGACGTACAGGATGGATTCGTTGGGCAGCTGGTCGATGATCGACCGGGCCACCGTGAGGCCGCCGACGCCGGAGTCGAAGACGCCGATGGGGCGTGACCCCAGCGCGGATGCCGGTTCGGGCCCCGTGGGGCCGGTTGCGGTGCTGCTCGCTGGGGAGTCCGCAGCAGCCACTGCCGGATCCATACTCGATGCTGAAGTCATGATTATTCGAGGATAGGACAACGCCTGCTGGGCAGCCATCACATTGTGGCGTGCAACTCGTGTCTCATGGGTCACACGCTCGGGCTCAGCGCCGGGCATCGAGCGAGTGCACCATCGCCTGGACCAGCGACTCCTGCAGCCAGGTGGTGAAGTTGTACACGAGGGCCAGGTAGCTTTCCACGTCCTCGGCCTGGGCCCAGTCCTGCATGAGGTGGACGTTGTCGGCGTCGGCGTCATCACGGATGTCGAGGCGTTCGGCCAGCACCAGCCGGACATCGTTGAGCGCGGTGGCCCAGTGCCGGGCGTCGTCGGGTGTCAGGACGAGGTGTTCCCGGTCCAGGCTCAGGGCGGCCGCCTTGAGCGCGCCGATCTTGTTTTCGCGCAGCGACCGTTCGGTGTACCGGCGGAACTCAAGGGAGGCGGCGTCGTCGTTCTTCATGACGTTCGGCAGCAGCCGGCGCAGGGCGCGGTCCGAGGGTTCGCGGGCTTCGGTGTCCAGCCCCACCAGGGCCGCCAGCGGGTCCTCGTTGGCGCGCTCCTCCGGCTCCAGCATGGAGATCACATCGTCAAAAAGGCTGCGCAGCAGTTCCCGTTCCGCCGGCTCAAGATGGCCCCTGATGCCCTTGAGCCCGTATTTGAATGCCTTAGCCACGTTTTCCCTTGCCTTTGCCGGAGCCGCCTGCGTTGCCGCCCGTGGCTTTTTCCACCGTCGCCCAGAGGCCGTAGCCGTGCATGGCGACGGCGTGCTGCTCCACCTGCTCCTTGCTGCCGTGCGCCACGATCGAGCGGCCCTTCTTATGGACCTCCATCATGAGCTTGTTGGCCTTGGCCTCCGAGTAACCGAAGTAGCTGCGGAACACGAAGCTCACGTAGCTCATCAGGTTCACGGGATCGTTCCAGATCACGAGGTTCCAGGGGATGTCCGGGGCGGTCAGCACGTCGCCGGACGTCACTGTTCCGGTCTGGGTGCTCTCCCGGGTGTCGGGGCCGAGCGCAACGCTGAGGGTCATCTGTCCATTCTATGGGGATGCACACTAGAGTGAATTTGTGAGTACCTCTGCTGGCTGGGACCGTCCCCGCACGTCCCTGTACACCGACCATTACGAGCTGACCATGTTGCAGGGGGCTCTGCAGTCGGGCGCGGCCCACCGGAAATCGGTCTTCGAGGCCTTTGCCCGGAGGCTCCCGGACGGGCGCCGCTACGGGATCGTGGCCGGCACCGGCCGGCTGCTGGAGGGGATCGCGAACTTCCGCTTCGGCGAGCCGGAACTGGACTACTTGCGCCGCACCAAGGTGGTCAACGACCAGACCCTGGAGTACCTGGCCGATTACAGCTTTTCCGGCGACATCTGGGGCTATCCGGAGGGCGAGGCCTACTTCCCGAACTCCCCCGTGCTGATCGTGGAGTCCACGTTCGCCGAGGCCTGCATCCTTGAGACGTACCTGCTCTCCGTGCTCAATCACGACTGCGCGATCGCCTCGGCCGCCTCCAGGATGATCTCCGCGGCCGGAACCCGCCCGTGCATCGAGATGGGGTCGCGCCGGACGCACGAGGAATCGGCGGCCGCCGCTGCCCGGGCCGCGGTCATCGCCGGGTTCGACAGCACCTCCAATCTGGAGGCCGGATTGCGCTACGGGCTGAAGACGGTGGGCACGGCCGCCCATTCCTTCACCCTCCTCCATGACAGTGAGCGTGAGGCCTTCGAGGCCCAGATTGCCGCCTTCGGACCGGACACCTCGCTCCTGGTGGATACGTACGACGTCGAAACGGCCGTCCGCACCGCCGTCGACCTCGCCGGCGACAAGCTGGGCGCTGTCCGGCTGGACTCCGGTGACCTCGTGGCCCAGGCCCAGTGGGTGCGGCAACTGCTCGACGAACTCGGGAATGACCGCACCAAGATCGTGGTGACCTCTGACCTCGACGAATTCGCCATCGCGGCGCTGGCGTCCGCCCCGGTGGACTCCTACGGCGTGGGCACCTCGCTCGTGACCGGTTCGGGGGCACCGACGGCGAGCATGGTCTACAAGCTCGTCAGCCGCACCGACGACACCGGAGACTTCATCTCGGTCGCCAAGGCCGCCAAGAACAAAGCCAGCAAGGGCGGCCGGAAGTATGCCCTGCGCAAGCTCAACGAGCGCGGAACCGCCACAGCGGAAATCGTCGGCGTCGGCCACCACCCGGAGGATGACGGCAATGACCGGCCGCTGCTGAAGCAGTTCGTCAAGAACGGCGAGCTCCTGCCCGGGTGGACCGGCCCCGAGGGGGTCCAGCGCGCAAGCCGGCGCCACGCGGAGACCATGCGGGAGCTTCCCGCGGTGGTCAACCGGCTGCAGCGCGGCGAGGCGGCCATCCCCACCATCTACGAGGAGGACTAAATGTCCCGCGCCCTGATCATCGTTGACGTCCAAAACGATTTCTGTGAGGGAGGTGCCCTGCCGGTCGACGGCGGGGCGAACCTCGCCGGGGAAATCAGCGAATATGTTGACGCACACCACGGCCAGTTTGACCACGTCCTGGCCACGCAGGACTGGCACATCGATCCCGGTGCGCATTTCTCGGAGGAACCCGATTTCGTGGACAGCTGGCCGCCGCATTGCGTGGCGGGCACCCGCGGGGCCGAACTGCATCCCGACCTTGACCCCGAACACATCCAGGCGTACTTCCGCAAAGGCCAGTTTGCCGCGGCGTACTCCGGCTTCGAAGGCCTCCTGGCCCCGGAGGACGACGTCCCCACCGGGGACCGCAAACCGGGCGCCATGCCCGTTCCCGGCACCGACACCGATTCCGGCACCGATTCCGACGAAGCCGGGAGTCTTTTCGCTGCCAGTGATTCCGCCGCTGGCGAGGACGCGATCGGACTGGATGACTGGCTGCAGAGCCACGACGTGGAGGACATCGTCGTCGTCGGGATCGCCACGGACTACTGCGTCAAGGCGACCGCCCTGGATGCCGTCCAGGCCGGCTACTCCGTCACAGTGCTGCGCGGTTTGACGGTCGGAATCGCCGACGACCTGGACGACGCCGTGGCCGAAATGGAGCTCGGCGGCGTCGATGTCCTCTGAGCGCCAACACCCCTGCCCGGGGAGCCGGGCGGGCTTAACGGCTGGCGGGAAAAGGCCGCCGCCGCAGTAGACTCGAAATCCTTGCCCTATCGCCAGTCTTGCCATATCGACAGACCCGTAGAACCCCGGAGTACACCATGAAGAAGACCCTGACCGTTCTGATTGCCGCCGGAGCGCTGCTCGGCGCGGCCGGCTGCTCGGCCTCGCCGCAGCTGACCAACGAAGAAACCTGTGCCCGGGTCAAGACCGTGGTCTCCGCCCAGACGGCCACGTCGGACAAGGCCGGCATGACCAGGGTCGCCAACCAGCTGCGGCCCATCAAGGCGGCAGCATCCGAAGACCTGCGGGATCCGCTGCAGTCCATCATCGAATACTTTGACGAGGCGGCCAAGCCCGCCCCGGACGCCGCCAAGCTCGAGGACATGAAGGCCGACTACACCGCGGCAGGCCAGAAGTACGGCCAGGTCTGCGGCACGGGGAAGTAAACAACAGCCCAGTAGCCGAATCGCGAATCAGCGCAAATAAAAAGTGGAGGGACCAGGCCATCGGCCTGGTCCCTCCACTGTTGCCCCCTGCTGAATTCCTCCGGCTACTTCCGGCCGATGAACCAGTCCTGGAGCTTCCGCAGGCGGGTCTGCAGCTGTTCCTCATTGGCCTGCGCGACGGCCGGGCCGCCGCAGACGGTGCGCAGTTTGGTGTGGACGACGCCGTGCGGGGTCCCTGTGCGGGCCGACCAGGCCGCGACGTTCTTCGCCAGCTCCGTGCGCAGGTCCATCAGCATCCGATGGTCCGGCACGGCCGGGGCGGCAGCGGGGACGGCCTCCGCCTGCGGGGAGCGCTTGTTCTTCCGGTTCAACTGATCGTGCTGGCGCTGGCGCAACAAAGTGCCGACCTGGTCGGCGTCCAGCAGGCCGGGGATTCCGAGGAAGTCGAGCTCATCCTCCGAGCCCACCTCGCCGCCGGTGCCGAACTCGCCGCCGTCGAAGAGCACGCGGTCAAAGGACGCCTGGGAGTCGAGGGCCTCGAACTTGCCCTTCATCAGGGAGTCGGAGGCTTTCTCCTCGCGGTTCGCATCGTCCATGAGCGAGTCTTCAGGATTGAAGAGGCCGTCGCTGTCTTCCTTCTCCGGACGGTCCAGGGCGTGGTCGCGTTCGGCCTCCATCGAGTTGGCCAGCGCCATCAGCTGCGGCACCGAGGGCAGGAAGACCGACGCCGTCTCGCCGCGCTTGCGGGCACGCACGAAACGCCCCACGGCCTGGGCGAAGAACAGCGGGGTGGAAGTCGAGGTGGCATAGACGCCGACCGACAGCCGCGGCACGTCCACGCCCTCGGAGACCATCCGGACGGCCACCATCCAGCGCTTCTCGCTGGCGGTGAATTCCTCGATCTTGCTCGAGGCCTTGGCGTCATCGGAGAGGATGACGGTGGGCGATTCGCCGGTGATCTTCTTCAGCTGCCCGGCATAGGCGCGGGCGTCCTCATGGTCGGTGGCAATGACCAGGCCGCCGGCATCCGGGACGCTGCGCCGGACTTCGCTGAGGCGTTTGTCCGCGCCGGCGAGGACGGCGGGGATCCATTCGCCGGCCGGGTTCAGCGCCGTGCGCCAGGCCTGCGAGGTGATGTCCTTCGTGACGGCCGACTCTCCGAGCGAGGCCGCCATCTCGTCCCCGGCGCTGGTGCGCCAGCGCATTTGGCCGGAGTACGCCATGAACATGACCGGGCGGACCACATGGTCGCGCAGCGCCTTGCCGTAGCCGTAGGTGTAATCGGCCTTGGAGCGCCGGATCCCGTCGCGGTCCTCGGCATACTCCACGAACGGAATGGGCGAGGTGTCGGAGCGGAACGGGGTACCGGTCAGGGACAGCCGGCGGGTCGCGGGGTCGAAGGCCTCGCGGAGGCCGTCGCCCCAGGACAGCGCCTCGCCGCCGTGGTGGATTTCGTCGAGGATCACCAGCGTGCGGGCGGCCTCGGTCTTGGCCCGGTGCAGCATGGGCTTGCTCGCCACCTGGGCGTAGGTCACGGCGACGCCGATGAACCCGCGGCCGTGCTGGCCGTCGGCGTTCTTGAAGTTCGGGTCGATCGCGATGCCCACTTTGGCGGCGGCGTCGGCCCACTGGCGCTTCAGGTGGTCGGTGGGCGCCACGATGGTCACGCGGTTGACCACACCGGAATCGATGAGCATGGACGCCACGCGGAGGGCGAACGTGGTTTTACCTGCGCCGGGGGTTGCGACCGCAAGGAAATCCTTGGGGTGGATGCTGAAGTAGCTGTCCAGCGCCTCCTGCTGCCAGGCGCGCAGCTTGGGGGCGGTGCCCCAGGCAGCCCGCTCGGGATAGGCGGGGGGAAGCGTGGGTCCGCCGAAAAGTGTCTCTGTCATTGAGGCGCCCTCCAACCGAGCATGGCTGCAGCCGGCGGAGAAACCCAAATAAGCACAAAAACACCAATCTATTTCGGATGGACCCGTCGGAACCCCGCACAGGGCGGGCCCGGACAGCATGGACCGGCAAGCAGGGAACAGGGCAAGCAGGAGAACAGGGAACAAGAACTGTGGCGCAGCGGCGCGCCGGCATAGAGAATCGCCGCCAGGGACGGCTCACGGAGCCCCGGTTGTTCCGTTAGCTCCCGTTACATGACGTTACTTGTCGCCGGAGCCCTTGCCGCCGTCGTTCCCGGGGCGCAGGCCCTCGTAGACTTCCTTGCATTCAGGGCAGACGGGGAACTTCTGCGGATCCCGGCCCGGGGTCCAGACCTTGCCGCAGAGCGCGATGACCGGGTCACCGGTCAGCGCGGATTCCATGATCTTTTCCTTGCGCACGTAGTGCGAGAAGCGCTCCCGGTCACCGGGCTCAACTTCCTGGCGCAGTTCCTCGCGCTCGATCGTGGCCGTAGACGTACCGGCTCCGGAGAGCTCGCGCATCGGATCGTTTTCGAGAGGATCGGTCATGCTAGTCATGACACCCATCTTAGCCGTTGGAAGTCCCCTGCCGGACCTGCGCGATGCCGGGGCCGGAGCTTAAAGCCCCTGCCAGGCAGGTTTGTGGTCGTAGCTGTGGCGGTAGTAGTCAGCCAGCCGCAGCGACGATGCCGCCGCCTCGTCCAGGAGGATGGTGGCGTGCGGGTGCAGCTGGAGCACGGAGGCCGCGCAGATGGCGGCGACGGGGCCCTCGGCAAGATCCCGGACGGCTTGGGCCTTTTGCGCACCGGTCGCGGCCAGGATGACGTGGCGGGCATCCAGGATGGTGCCCAAGCCCTGGGTCAGGACATGGTGCGGCACGGCAGCCAGGCTGTCGAAAAACCGTGCGTTGTCCCGGCGTGTCTGCTCGATCAGGGTCTTGATCCGGGTCCGGGACGCCAGCGACGAGCCCGGTTCGTTGAACCCGATGTGGCCGTCCGTGCCGACGCCGAGGAGCTGCAGGTCCACTCCCCCCGCGTCGCGGATGGCTTCTTCATAGTCCTGGCAGGCTGCCGGGATGTCCGCCGCGGCGCCGTCGGGCACGTGGACGTTGGCCGGGCTGATGTTCACGCGTACGGTGAATTCGCGCGCGACCACCTCGCGGTAGGACCCCGGGTGCCCGGCGGGCAGTCCCACGTACTCATCCAGGGCAAAGGCGCGTACCTGGCTGAAATCCAGGCCGTCGCGCTGGTGCCGCAGGGCCAGCTCGGCGTATATCGGCAACGGCGAGGAACCGGTCGCCAGGCCCAGCACGGCGTCGGGCTTGCGGCGAAGAAGGGCCTCCACCGCATCCGCTGCAAGCGACGCGACCTGCTTGCCGCCGGGAAGGATGACAACTTCCATGATCCTGCCTTTACTGGCCTACCTGGTGTTTGAGTCTGCGCACTCCCAGCATGCACCCGTCAGCGGTTGACGGCCAGTTGCGCCAGCAGCTCCGGGCCCCGCCGGTCCAGCCACGCACCGCCGGCCCGGACGCCGGTGGCGAAAAGCGCGAGGCCCAGCACGGGTCCGAGGACCAAGGTGATCCAGCCCGGCACGGCGCTGCCGGTGATGAACTGCGCGGCCACGAGAGCCACCTCAGGCGCCACGAGGACCATGAGCACGGCCATGCCGCCGAACTGAACGGCGAGGGTCTGGGCCACGTTGCCTGGCGGTTTCTTGAATGGGCTGTCGCCCGGCAGCGGGACACTCACGGTGTAGCGCGCCGAGATCACCGAGGCCAGGCCCAGGCCGGTGAAGAGGACGCCGAGGGAGAGGCCGAGGATCGCGGGCAGCTTGTCCCAGTCGCCGGTGAAGAAGAAGGGTCCGACGCTGAAGATGAGCACCACGGGCAGTGCGAAGCTCAGGCACGCCAGTGCCCGGCCCAGCCGGTCATCGGCCCCGCGCACACCGGTGGCCACGTGCAGGGCGAACGCGGTGCTGTCGTAGGAGACGTCCGTGGAGATCGACCAGGCTAACAGGAAGGCCGTCAGCGGCCCCACAAACTGGAACGGACCATGGAACCCGCTCTGGCTGCCCTGGAAGAGCATCAGCACGGGCAGGAGCGGAACCACCACCAGAGCCCCGGCGTAGCGGGGATCACGCAGCCAGTAGTACAGGGACCTCGCGACGACGGCGGCGGCCGGCGTCGCCGGGAGGAGCCTGAACAGGCCCGCGCCGCCGGTGCGCCGCTTGGATGTCCCGGCGTAGGGCGGGGTCACCAGGGCACGCTGCAGCAGGACCTTCCATGCCAGGGCCAGGCCCGCCAGTGTGGCCACGGCGATGAGGAATTTCACACCAGCAGCCGCGTAGTTTCCGGCGGCGAGCTCGCCGCCAAGCGCGAAGGCCGCCCCGGCCGGCGTCCAGGACAGCGTCCGGGCCAGAACGGTCAGGAAATCGCCCGAACCCGCGATCCCCCTCGCGATGCCCGCCACGATGGGGCCCGTGAGCACGAGCGGGATGAGGAAGGCGACGGAGCTGATGTCCTTGAAGCGCCGGGAGCTGGCCAGTCCGGCCGTGGCCGTGGTCACCACCTTGGAGAGCACGACACAGCTCAGAACGCCCAGCACGGCACCCACCAAAGCGCCAGCCGCGGCCGGCAGGCTGCGGGACCAGGTGCCTACCGTGGCGAGTGCAACCAGCGAGGTTGCGATGCCCGGAATGCCGATCAGGCCGCCCAGCGCCAGCCCTGTCAGCAGCTGCGGCATAGGCACGGCGAAGGTGGTGAAGCGGGCAGGGTCCAGAGTCATGTCCGCGGCGGAGACCGCGACGGGGATGATGGCCCAGCCCAGGAGCGCCGTTGCGCCGCCCAGGACCACCACGGTCTGGGCGAGTTCGATCTCCTGGCCGCGCAGGACGATCAGCCCGGCCACCAAAACACCCACGATTCCCAATGCATACAGGGCGCCGATCCCGAGGCCCACCAGCTGCCAGGGGCTGCGCCGGACACTGTTGCGCAGCAGGGTCAGCTTGAGCCTCAGAAGGTGCGCAACCATTCCAGCCCTTCCGTGTGGTTCCGGCCGCCCACAAGCTGCACGAAGCGGTCCTCGAGGCTGACCCCGGCGCGGACTTCCTCCACAGTGCCGGCGGCGAGGACACGGCCGCCGGCGACGACGGCGACGTGGTCGCACATGCGCTGGACCAGGTCCATGACGTGGCTGGAGACGATAACCGTTCCGCCCGAGGCAACATAGCGGTCCAGGATGTCGCGGATGTTCGCCGCGGAGATGGGATCCACCGATTCGAACGGCTCGTCGAGGACCAGGAGACGTGGGGCGTGGATCAGCGCCGAGGCCAGCGCGATCTTCTTCGTCATGCCGGCGGAGTAGTCCACCACCAGCGTGCCGGCGTCGTTGCCCAGGTCCAGCGCCGCGAGCAGTTCCGCCACCCGTGACGCCACCATCGCCCGGTCCATCCCACGCAGCAGGCCGGCGTAGGTCACCAGCTGCTCACCGCTCAGGCGGTCGAACAGCCGGACGCCGTCGGGCAGTATTCCCATCAGCTTCTTGGCCTCCAGCGGATGCTGCCAGACGTCGACGCCGTGGACCAGCGCGGTCCCGAAATCGGGGCGCAACAGGCCCGTCGCCATGGACAGCGTGGTGGTCTTGCCGGCGCCGTTGGGGCCCACCACCCCGTAAAAGGATCCGGCCGGAACGTCCAGGCTGATGCCGTCGACGGCGATCTTGCCGCCGAAGCGCTTGGCGAGGCCAAGCAGGGACAGGGCAGGAACCGGCGAGGACGGGCCGGGCGGGACCGGGGGCTGGAATGTCATGACGCCAGACTAACGCTCCGCCGGCGCGAAAAGGATCGTCCGCAAGGCGTAGGTTTTCACCCGGGGGAACCGGCCCCGCGACCTGGCGTTTTAGAACATGTGCCGGGGTATGGCGCGTTCGTACTGCGGCGGCCACGCAATGTCATGGCCGAGCTCGAACGCGGCCCGCAGCCACCAGTGCGGGTCCCGCAGGGCGGCCCGGGCTATGAAGACGCCGTCGGCCTGCCCGGTGGCCACCGCGTGCTCGGCCTGCCCGGCCGAGGTAAGGAGTCCCACAGTGCCGGTCCTGACTCCGGCTTCGCGCCGGATCCGGGCGGAGAACCCGGTCTGGTAGCCGGGGCCCACTGGAATCTGCTGGTGGGCAACGGCCCCGCCGCTGGAAACGTCCACCAGGTCCACGCCGCGCTCCGCGGCGGCACTGGCCATCCGGACCGAAGCCTCGGCCTCGATTCCGCCCGGCGCCCAGTCCGAGGCCGAGATCCGCAGCAACAGGGGCATGGAGTCCGGGATGACGGCGCGGACTGCGTCCACCACAGCAAGCGTCAGCCTGTTCCGGCCTGCCTCGTCCCCGCCCCAGCGATCCGTGCGGTCGTTGACCAGCGGGCTCTGGAACTGGTGCAGGAGGTAGCCGTGGGCGCCATGGATTTCGATCGTGTCGAAACCGACGTCGACGGCCCGCACGGCGGCCGCCGCGAAGTCGGCGATCACGCCGTCGATCTGCTCTTCAGTCAAGGCCGACGGCGGCGCGTAGCCGTCGAACGCGCTGGTGCCGGGGCCCACGGTGTCCCAGCCGCCGTCGGACGCCGGCACGCTGCCCTTCTTGCCCGAGAACGGCCAGTAGGAGGACGCCTTCCGGCCGGCGTGCGCCAGCTGGGTGCCGATCTTGGTCTCCGCGGTGCCGTGCCGGTGAACGAAGGAGGTGATGCGTTCCCAGGCCGCGGCCTGGTGGTCGTTGTAGAGGCCGGCGTCCCGGGGGCTGATTCTGCCCGCGGAGTTCACTGAGTTGGCCTCGGTGAGGATGAGGGCAGCGCCCCCGGCGGCAAAGGAGCCCAGGTGCATGAGGTGCCAGTCGGTGGGCACGCCCTCGCCCGTCCCGGGCTCGCAGCTGTACTGGCACATCGGCGATACCCAGCCGCGGTGCTGCAGCCGCAGGGACCTCAGGTCCAGCGGCGCGAAGAGTGCCGATCCCATTAGAACAGCACCCGGGCCAGTCCCTGGCGGGCCTTGGCGACCCGCGGGTCACCGGTGCCGACGACGTCGAAAAGTTCCAGCAGCCGGACCCGGGCGGTCTCACGTTCGGGGCCGAAATTCCGGCCAATGAACGTCACGATCCTGCCGAGGCCGTCCTCGATGTGGCCGCCGGCGATGTCCAGGTCCGCAACTCCAAGCTGGGCCTCCAGGTTGTCCGGCTGGTCGGCTGCGAGCCGGCGAAGGTCATCTGCCTCCGGCCCCGAGAAGGCCTGCAGGCGCGCCATGAGTTCCACCTGGGCCAGACCGGCCTTCGCCTCTGCGTCGGCGGGCATCTCGTTCAGGGCCTGCCGGTAGGCGGCAGCGGCGGCCTCGTAGTCGCCGGTCTCGATCGCGTCGAACGCTGCCTGATGCAGCGGCGGCAGCGGCGGAGCCTCAGGTTCCCCGCTGCCGGGTCCGCCGGCGCCAATCTGTCCGGTCACGCCGTTGGCGGCCGCGACCTTGAGGAGTTCGTCGAACAGGCTGCGTACCTGCTGTTCGTCCGCGCTGCCCTGGAAGAGCGGAACGGGCTGGCCCTTGACGACGGCGACGGCGGTCGGCACGGCCTGGACCTGGAAGGCCTGGGCAAGTTCCGGGAAGACGTCGATGTCGGCGGCCCCCAGGACCAGCCGGCCGTCATAGCTCTCGACGATGCCTTCGAGGACCTCCACCAACTGGCCGGAGCCGGGCGAGTAGGAGGCCCAGAGGGCGATCACCACGGGCACCTGGGCCGAGAGCTCCACGAGCTCCTGGAAGTTGCCTTCGGTCACGTCCACGCGCAGCGGCCGGCCGGAGTGGCCGGCGGCACCGGCTAACGGTGCGGGGGCTGCGGCAGAACCGGTCGGACCGGTGGCCGCCGGACCCGGCGCTGCCGGTGCCGGCCGCTGTTTCAAGGCGGAGAGATCGACGGCGCCGCGCAGGTTCAGCGGGCTGGCGGCAACTGGCGGGACCGGGCGGGAAGCTGGCGTAGTCATAGCTCCACTCTAGCCATTGAAGTCCCGCCCGGCGCCACCGTCCCCGCCGGTGAAGGCTACTTGAAGGCAGCCCCGACCAGGCCGCGGGTGGCGGCCACGAGCTTCATTGGATCCTTGGAACCGGCCGGCGGAACATAGACCGCCACGGACTCGGCGAAGTTCAGCACCATGCCGGTGCTGGTCTCCTTTCCGCCGGCCAGGGCCGCAGCGTCGTCGCCGATCGTGAGCTTGTCCCCGGCAGCCTTCGGGGTGCCGTCGAAGGAGAAGTTCAGGCGGCCCAGCACCAGTGCCCCGCCGTCGGCGGTGCGGAACACGACTGTGTTCTCGGGGGCCACCTTGTGCGTGAAGGCGAAGGCGCCGTTGACACCTGACTTGACGACGTCGGCCTGGTAGGCGAGTGTGTCCGCGATGTACGGGGAGGACTGGCCCTCGACGAGCTTGTCCTTGAAGGCGGAGGTGGCCGTGGTCAGGCGGTCACCCAGTCCGGCGAGGGCTTCGTCGCCGCTGTACAGCAGTCCGCTCTTGTCCGCGGACGCCATGGTCTCCGTGCCGGCCCGCCCGATCGCCGGGAAGGTGGCGCCGGGCTGCAGCGGTGTGCTGCTGACCAGCTTGTAGTTTTCCCGCGGGGAGGCCTGGGTCAGGGTCAGCAGCTGCGGTACGACGTTGCCGTCGCCCTGGGTGACGGCCATGACGGAGCGGGGCCAGCTGCGCTTGTTGGTTACAACAGTGGTCAGCAGCTTCGTGGAACGGACAGGCATGCGGGCCTCGTAAGAGCCGACCTGCGAGCGGATCTTGTAGTTCTGGGTGCGCACCTCGAGCTCGGACTTGGCCACGCGCGGCGCCAGCTTGGCGGCGTCCTTGGCGGCGTCCCCGGCATCGACGGCACCCGCAACCTGTTCCAGGACGCGGCGGAACTGGGCGTCCAGCAGCACCGGCGCATCGCCGGCCTGGTCCTGGTCCGCAGTGGAACTGCCCGGGGTCGCGTTGCTGGAGGCCGGCGCAGGGGTCGCCGGGGCACTGGACACTGGGGCACTGGACACCGGAGCACTGGGCGACGGCGCGGGTGTCTGGCTGGCCTGGGCGGCCACTGATGTTCCGGCGACGGCGGTGGCCGTCAGCAGGGCCACCACGATGCCGGAACGGCGCGCCGTGCCGATGCCCTTCTTCTGCACTGCTGTTGGTCTCCCCGGCTTCTGCACTGCTGTTGATTTCTCCGGCGCTGTTTTCTCCGGTGTGGCCGGCTGGGGTGCTGTTTCGGGTGCTGCAGTGCCGGGTACGGCAGGCTGCTGCGTGCTTGCCGTCGAACCCTGTCCCGCGCGTCGTGCCGCGGCCTTGGCCTGCGCGCGGCGGGCGAATGCGCTGCCGCCCCCGTCGTCGCCGCTGCCGCCGTCGCCGTTGCCGCCGTCGTCTGTCCCATTGCCGGACCGGTTGCCTGACTTCGGCTTCAGGACCAGCAGCGCCCCGCCCGCGATGATCAGCAGGGCGCCGAGCACCATGAACGGAATGGCCCAGGGCGTGGACGTGTCGTTCGGGAACGTGATCGTGATGGAGCTGGGGGCGGGCTTGGTGCCGTCCGTCGCCAGGAGGAGGGACCAGTCGCCGTCGGCCGGCGCGTTCCACGAGTAGTTCATTTCACCGCTGGCGTTCTCGGTGCTGACCCAAAGGTCGGATCCGGCGGGCGAGGGCGCGGTGGCATCGCCGTCGGTATGCGTCAGCTGCAACGCCTTGCCGTCCTCCGAGACGCCGGTGACAGTGTTGTGTGCCGTCTTGCCCACCCACGCGTCGACGTCGTCCGGCCGCCCGGCGGCCAGCAGGAAGGCACCGTCGCCCTTGACTTGGATGTTCACGGTCCCAGGGTGCAGCGTCCTCAGCTTCTCGTCGAAGACGGTCAGCGGCGCGGCAGTACCGGTCGGCGCCGTGGCCGTAATCGTCTCCGGGGGAGCCCAGAACGTCTTCTGGCCAATTCCGGCCAGCAGGGTCAGGAGGCCGAGCAGCACCAGGGCGACTGCAGTCTTGAAACGCAAAATACTACCAATCATCAGCGGACAGTTAGCTTCAATAGTAACCATTTTGTTACCCGCGAGTCAGATCGGCGGCCCGGCGCACCCCCGCCCGCGGCTCTCTGGCCGGGTCCCCGCCCTTGAGCTGACAAGCCTGCTGATAGTGTTTGCGGTGATCATCACACCCGCGCCACACCAGTGGCGCCGCACGGAAATAAGGGCATTCAACGCAGTGACTGAACATACGGATTCGTCCGCCGCCGGACAAGAAGAAGCCCAGGAATCCGGCAGCCAGGAACGCGGCCCCGAAGAAACCGCCGCCCCCCGGCCCGCAACCTCCCGTCCCCGGATCGCCGTCGCGAATGTCCTTGTGTCCGCGGCCCGCCGCCTGCGTCAGCCCCTGCCCGGAGCGCAGCCGCGAATCCGCTTCGAGATGCCGCCGGAGCATGAGGCCGAGCCCGGCTCCGAGGCGCCCTTCGGCAGCCCCGGTCCACGGATGTCCGCCCAGCACCCCCTTTACATGGGCTTCATGGGCACGGTCGGCGTCGGCATCGCCCTCCTGGTCTACTGGATCGGTTCGAACACGACGCAGCTGCTCTTGTGGATCGTCACGGCACTCTTCATCACCTTGGGGCTGGACCCCGTGGTGCGCTGGCTCGAACACCGGAATGTCCCCCGCGCCGCCGGCATCCTCCTGTCCGTCTCCACCCTGGCGGTTGCCGTCGCCGCATTTTTCGCCACCCTGATCCCCACGATCGTGCAGCAGGTGACGCAAATCGTGCAGCAGGCGCCCAAATGGGTCCAGGAGTTCATCGACTCGGAGTTCTTCCGGAGCGTAGACAGCCAATTCGGCATCCGGGACCGCATCAGCCAGGAGCTGGAGAAGTTCGTCAACAACCCGGAGGCCATGGGCGGCATCTTCGGCGGTGTTGTCGGCTTCGGCACCACCCTGGCAAACGGGCTCTTTGGCGCGCTGATCGTGCTGGTCCTGAGCCTGTACTTCCTGGCAGCCCTTCCCGCCATGAAGAAGTGGGGCTACCGGCTGGCGCCCCGCTCGCGCCGGGCCCGGGTTGAAGCCCTGTCCGAGGAAATCACCGGTTCGGTGGGCAACTACGTCATCGGCCAAGCCGCCGTCGCAGTGCTGAACGCCACCTTCGCCTTCATCGTAATGTCGATCATCGGAGTGCCGTTCGCCACGCTGCTGGCGTTCGTGGTGGCGCTGCTGGCGTTCATCCCCCTGGTGGGCGGCATGATTGCCGGGTTCCTGGTGACGATCGTTGCACTGACTGCCGGCTGGCAGACGGCGGTTGTCTTTGCCATCTGCTATTTCGCCTACCTCCAGTTCGAGGCCTACTTCATCTCACCGCGGATCATGCAGAAGGCCGTGGCGGTGCCCGGGGCCGTCGCCGTCATCTCGGTGATCGCCGGCGGCAGCCTGCTCGGCGTGCTCGGCGCCCTGATCGCCATCCCCACGGCGGCAGCGATCCTGCTGCTGGTCAAGGAAATCTTCATCGCGCGCCAGGACAGCCGCTAGCAGTCAGTGCGCCGTGGCGACCGGCCCGGCCCATTCCTGCGGCAGCACAGTTCCGGCATTCCCTGATCCGGCATTCCCTGGTCCGGCATTGCCGGGGATGACCTCGTCCACAATTTCGTTGAGCACGCGTCCGGCGTACTTCTCCCCCACCCACAGGTGCTTGGCGCCGTCGACCCCCAACACCTGGGCCTGCGGCACAAGCGCGAACCTCGCGGCCGCAGCCACCGGCTGCAGGTAGTCGTCATGTTCGGGGACCAGCACCTTCAACGGCTTGCCCGCCTGCGCCCATTCCTTCAGGTGCACGTCCGTGGCCCGGTGCAGCGGAGGCGAGAGCAGGATAGCCCCTTCGATCTCGGACGCGACGGGCTCGGCCGCGCCGTACATGAGGGCCAGCTCGGTGCCGAAGGACCAGCCCACCAGCCACCGGTTCGGCAGGCCCCGGTCCACGGCGAACTGCACCGCGGCCTCGACGTCCATACGCTCGCCGATGCCTTCCTCGAAGGCTCCCCCGCTGGTCCCCCGCGGCGATGACGTACCGCGCGTGTTGAAGCGCAGCACGGCGATTCCGGCAAGGGCCGGCAGCCGGTAGGAGGCCTTGCGGTAAACATGCGAGTCCATGAAGCCACCGTGCGTCGGCAGCGGGTGCAGGGTGATGAGTGTTGCCTTGATCTCGCCGGATTCCGGGACGGCGAGCTCGCCCACCAGCCGGTGTCCGTCCGAGGTGCGGAGTTCGACGTTCTCGCGGTGGGCCGGAAGGACGGTGGACGCACGGATGGCGGTTGGCGCAGACGGCTGGGTGAAGACGTACGACGCGGGATCAAAGGTCATGCTGACCAGCTTAGCGATAGCGGTAGCTCCGCGAGGTCCAGCAGTTGGTATGCCAGTGGCGCCGCTCGGCGAGGCCCGCCGCGGCACCAAAGAGGTGGTCCTCGGACCAGACCACCAGGTGGGCGATCCCCGGCAGCACGGCGGTGGAGCAGCCCGGGCAGATGTAGGTCTTCTCGGCACGGCTCGCGGTGATCGGTCGGACCATCCACTCGCCGTCCGGCGCGCTTTCCCGGCGGGCGAAACCTGAGCGGGCGCGCTCCAGATCGAGCTCCGGAGCCGGGCCGTGCTTGGCTCCGGTGGCTTTGCTCTTTCCGGGCGCTGCGCTCTTGCCAGAGCCTGTCTTGGCAGAACTTGCGCGGCGGGGGCGGTTGGAACGGGGCATGCCTCCATTCTGCCCCAGCCCCGCTGCCACGCATTGCGGCACCGCCGGCGCCGCAGGCCAAGCCCCGCCGGACAGCCCCCCGGCCCGGCGCGGACCCCAGCCCGCGGCCACCCTGGCACCCGGGCGCAGGCGGTAGAGTGGACCGGGTGCGTTTAGTCATAGCCCGCTGCTCCGTTGATTACGTCGGCCGCCTCAAAGCCCACCTCCCGCTGGCCACCAGGCTCCTTCTGGTCAAGGCCGATGGCTCGGTCCTGGTCCATTCAGACGGCGGATCCTACAAACCGCTGAACTGGATGAGCCCTCCGGCGTCCTTGCGCGTCTCCACCCCGGATGAGATCGACGTCGAGGTCGGCGTCGTCGAGCAGTGGACCGTCCAGTCGGCCAAGACCGATGACCGGCTCATTATCAATATTCATGAGCAGCTGCACGACACGTCCCACGAACTGGGCCAGGACCCCGGCCTGATCAAGGACGGCGTCGAGGCGGACCTCCAGCGGCTCTTGGCCGCACAGATCGAACTGCTCGGCAACGGCTTCTCGCTGATCCGCCGCGAGTATTTCACCGCGATCGGCCCCGTGGATATCCTGGCCCGGGACGCTGACGGCGCCACTGTGGCCATTGAGCTCAAGCGGCGCGGCGACATCGACGGCGTCGAGCAACTCACCCGGTACTTGGAACTGCTGAATCGGGACCCGCTGCTGGCTCCGGTCCGGGGAATCTTCGCGGCCCAGCAGATCAAGCCACAGGCCAAGGTTCTCGCTAAGGACCGCGGAATTGACTGCGTAACCCTGGACTATGACGCCATGCGCGGCGTTGACGACAGCGAATCCAGGCTCTTCTAAAGCCTGCTGCGGCAGCCTTTCGGCGTTGGCGATTCGCGTTGGGCGGTTCTTTGCACAAAATTTATGCATTTCTTCCGTTCGCCCGTTGACCTGACGCAAGTGTCATGAAATTCTTATACAAGTCTTTGTGTAGGTGTTATTCATGCTCGCAAGACATGTTGCGAGCGTGGAGCTCCTGCAGCCGCGGTCCGGGAATCCGGAACCGATGCCAAAGGTTCTTCTCGCAGAGTGACCAAGTTTGGTGCGAAGTGTGCCGAACTTATTCAAGATCCACAACGAGGAGAAACAAATGGCACAGGGAACCGTCAAGTGGTTCAACGCAGAAAAGGGCTTCGGCTTCATCACCCCGGATGACTCCGATGGCGATGTCTTCGTTCACTACTCCGAGATCCAGACCGGTGGCTTCAAGACCCTCGACGAGAACCAGCGTGTTCAGTTCGAGATCGGCCAGGGCGCCAAGGGTCCCCAGGCTACCGGCGTAACGCTGGTCTAGTCTCCCGTTTGGAAGTGCTTTAGGGCATTTCCGGCACCAGGAATGATCCCCGGCAATTGTGCCGGGGATCATTTTTTGTGCATTGTTGGGCGCAGTGATTCGGTCCTCCCCTTTTGGGCACGCCTCATTGGTCAAGAGCATTGTTCCTCCGAATTGCCCAGCCCGAATGCGTTTGCGGCAGAGCCCGGAGCCGCGCCAGGGATGCGCGTCAATAACCCCGCCACACAATACCCCGGCGGACCTGCCGGCTAACGCACCAGGGTGCGCAACAGGCGTGCGCTCTGCCGGACGGACAACCCGGGAAGATACGCGCGGCTCAGGGCCCGGCCCATCGCGGGCAATTGCAACGGATCCTGATAGTAAAGGTAAAGCGTGCGGTAGTCGGGCTTAAAGCGCGATTTGAACGTTGCCAGCGAGCGGAACCCGTAGACAGGTTCCAGGGCCCTGCCCACCACGTCCAGGATCCCAGCCAGACCCTCCGGCCCGGCATCGCGGTCCCCGGCAGCCTTTGCCGCAGGATCTCCAGCTGCGTCTGCGGAGGTTTCGCCGGCATCGCGGTCTCCAGCTGCGTCTGCGGAATTTTCGCCGGCAGCGTCCCCGGAAGTCTCGCGGGCAGCGGCCCTGGCGTGAGCGTCCCCGGTGTCACTGAGACCGGCTGCGTCGACTCCGGCGCGGTCCTTTGCCAGCGGCGAGCCGGAAAGGGAGATCACTGCGACCGTGCGCTTGAGCTCCAGCACCGCGGAGGCAATGAGGAACTCCATGACGCCGGGGAAGGCGTCTCCGCGCCGGCGCATGAAGTCCAGCGTCCAGCTCACCAGCTGTCCGTCCTCGTACACCGGCAGCCAGCTCGTGACACCCTGCACGCGTCCGTCGGCGTCCACCGCCAGGCAGCACAGCACCTCGTCGTCGTCGAGCTCGTCGATGGTGCCGAGCGTGAAACCCATCTCCGGCACGTGCTTTTGCGCCGCCCATTCCTCGGGGACCTCGCTCAGCTGTGCGCGCAGCGGGGCCGGGAATTCGCTGTAGCGCCCCCATACCGCGCGGACGCCGGTTTTCGCGGCACGGTTCAGGGCCGTGCGGACGTTCTGCCATTCCTTGCCCTTGAACTCGAGTTCGCGCACCGCGAGCCTGGTTTCCTGAGCCACTGCCACCCGGCGGAACCCGCGGCCCTGGAGCATCGGCCAGAGGCCGGCGGTGCAGGAGTAGAAACACGGGATCAGGGCATGCTCGGCGCAGTAGCGCATGAAACCCGCTGCGGTTTCCTCGTGGAGGGCGGCAGGTCCGAAGGGCCCCGCCAGCGTCAGGGCCACGTTGCCGTGCTGCTGATAGGCCAGCCCGCCGCGCCGGTCCGGCGTGAACCAGAATTTGTTCGGTTCCCAGAGCGCCATCCAGGACAGCGAGTCTCCGCCTTGGCGGATGAGGTCACGGGCCGTGTCCCGGTCACCGGAGCCGACGTCGGTGCTGTTCAGGCCGGTACCGTGCTGCCGGCGCCGCAGGACCAGCCAAACCGCCGCCAGGGCCACTCCCCAAAAGATGATGCCGGCGTAGGCGAACAGAAAGGACTCGACGGCGTACCGGTTCTGGAAGAGCCGGCTGTAGGCGCCGGGAATGGGCAGCGGCAGGTACTGCCGGGCGAGTTCCGCCGCGAGGCCCAGCACTCCCCCGTCGCGGTCCATCCCGCCGGCCGCCAGCCAAGCCACCGCGTAGGCGCCGGCGAGCCCCAGCCACGTGCCGCCGACCACAACGCCAAGGATCAGCCGGGCCCGCGGTGCCGTCTCCACCCGGAATTGCCGGCGGTTGAGCCAGAGCAGCACAACGAGCAGCAGCGGAACGGCCACCAGCGGAAGGACGTGGACAAAGCCGGAGCCCATCACGGCCGTGTGCGGCCGGTTGGGGTAGTGCGGAATGCGGGCGAACAGGGCGAGGTAGACGGCGGCCAGGGCTGTCACGGCGAGCTGGACTATGATGGCGATCCGCAGGGCCAGGCGGCGGCCCTGGCGCATGCCGTCCGCGCAGATCAGCAGCAGAACCACCGGGACGACGGCCAGCGCCAGGCCCAGTGGACCGGCGAATCCGGCCCGGCCGGCCTCCAGGCAGCTGACGTCAACCGTTCCGCCGCAGTTTTCCTCCAGCTGGCTCAGCGTGGGCAGCGGGTTCAGTACGATGTCGCGCAACAAGGCCAGGGGCCCGGTGGGGCTGCTGACAGCGGCTGTGAGGATCGGTCCGACCGCGAAAATCGCGACAGTGAGCGCCAGCAGGTTCCGCGTTTCGCGTCCCGTTGAACGGTGGCGGTGCAGCGTCCCCCGGTCGTCCTGGATCCACCAGCCCGCGGCCAGGCCCGTGAGGGCACCGGCGAGTCCCACTACGGTCTCCGGATGCCCGACGTAGAGCACCAGCAGCAAGGATGCGGAGACGACGGCGGTCCGGAGCCGTCGCTGCCAGAGCGTGGGAAGTAGTCCGCTGGCGGCCAGGGCCACGGCCAGGACGGCTGCATAGGGGCCGATCAGCCGCGCGTTGACCATGAGGCCGAGCCAGCCGTCGCCAATATACCGGGCCAACTGGGTGATCAGCAGGAACACGGTCACAGCGGCGAACTGGCCCGCAAAGAAGAACACGGCCGTCCGCAGCGTCCCCAGATGCCGTTCAGCGAGGCCCAGGAGCACGAGGATCATCAGCGATGCGGCGAGGTAGGCCAGCAGGTTGGTGGCGAAGAACTGTGAGGTGAACAGGGACCACCAGTGTCCCGCCCGCAGCCCCGGCGCACTGACGGAGGCAATGGGCAGCAGGGCCTTGGGCGGTCCGGACAGGAAGCTGCCCGTGACGGCCCCGACGATCAGGAAGGTCGCGAGGACCGCCAGGGTGAAGGGTACGGCACGGAAGTGCGCCAGTGTACGCCGCATGCCCTGCCGCCAGACGCCCAGCCGCGGCGGGCCCCCCGGCCCGGGCCCGGCCGCGGTCCGTGCGGCGTCGGTGTTGGCCCGGCTCATGGGACGATCCCCCAGCGCCGGGCCAGGAAGTCCAGGCCGCCGGGCAGGCCGTTGGATGCCGTATCCCATGAGTGCCCCGCGTTGGCAATCCGGCGTGTTTCTACCGTGAACCCGGCGCGGTGTGCCGCCTCGGAGAGCACCTCCATGTGGCTGATGAATTCCGGGTCATGGTCCCCGGCGGCGAAGTACATGCTTTGGCCGCCGAAGCGGTTTTCCGCCATGACGCGGAGCGGGGTCAGCCGGTCGAAGGCGGCGACGTCGGCGCCGTCGGCGCCGAAGGAGGCTTCGATGGTCTTGGCGCGCTCCTTTGCGAGGGCCGGCTCATCCTCGCTGGAGAAGGCCAGCGCTGCGCTGTAGATGTCGGGATGCCTCGTCGCCATCTGCACGGCGCACGTGCCGCCGAATGAGAAGCCGCCCGCGGCCCACTGCCCCGGGTCAGGGTCGACGTCGAGCGTGCGGTTGATCCAGTCCGGCACGTCGCGCGCCAGGAAGGTGTCCACCTGGGCGATCCGGCTGTCCAGGCACAACGTGTTTCCGGACGGCGAGCCGTTGGGATCGACCACCACCACCACAGGCGCCACCCCGGCGTGCTGGGCTGCGAACCCGTCCAGCCGGCTCCGGAGCGCGCCGCCGGTCAGCCAGTCGGCGGGGCTGCCCGGCTGGCCGGAAAAGAGGACAAGTACCGGCAGCGCCGGCCGCGGGGAACTCTGGTAGGCGGGCGGGAGGTAAACGTAGGCGTCCCGGCTCTGGAAGCCGGAGACTGTGCCGGGGATGACCGCCTTGCGGATGACGCCGTCGGGAAGCTTGGCGGGTGCCCGCCATTGGGCGAGCCCGGTGGCGGCAGGGCCGCCGACCGTGCGCGTCAGGCCAGCCCCGAGCGGCTGGATCCGGGCCACTGCCGTTCCGGTGAGATCGCCGACGGTGTGGTTCAGGCCGAAGTAGATATTGATCTGGACGGCGGAAAGCGCGAGGACGGCCAGGAGCGCGGCCGTGGTTGCGGCGCTTGAGCGCCAACGTCTGGGGTGGCTGCGGCCGCGGCCCCAGAGACCGAACAGGCGCAGGAGCCACAGGAGCACGGCGGCGACGGCGGCAAGGGACCACGCGAGGTTCTCGCCAGGCAGTTCGGCGGGGAAGACCGTGATCACGTAGATCAGGAACCAGTGCCCGGCCGCGACGAGAGCGGCGGCGAGCAGGGTTACGGCGGCCGCGACGAGGGCCGCACTGGCGAGGCGGCGCGGTCCGGTTTCCCGAAAAGCCGTGTTGCGAAAAACCGAGTGCCGAAGTCCGGTGTGCCAGAGGAGGTAGGCCAGGCCGGCTGCACCGGCGGCCCACGCGAGCCACACCACCGGGCCGTCGATCAGGCGGAGGCTGTCAAGGTAGTTCACCGGGGCTAGCGCCAGGTGCCGACGCCGATGACCGGTCCGGCCTCAAGCCAGGACGACAACCCCGTGTAGGCATCGAAGCGCATCGCGAGAAGGACCGGCTGCCCCTCGTAGCGGAGCTCCACGATCACAGCGTCGGGCTGGACCTTGAGGAGCTCCGATTCGGTAGGCTTGCGCCGGCCAAGCAGCTCCAGCGAGCTGCGCCGGAAGGAGTGTTTGGGCCGGACGCTGAGTGAGACCAGGCGGAACCACTCGAGGTCGTTGTCCTGATAACGACAAACCCCCATCTGCCAGCTTTTTCCAGCCGTGCAGATGGAGGCGTCCACCGTGCCGAGGGCGCGCCGCAGATTGAAGCGGCGCACCCCCATGAGGCACAGTGCAAATACCAGCAACGCAAACGCAGTTGCCAGGACGATGAACGGCAAACCAATATCGTTCATCAAGGTCGTGCTAGCGGATCCCCGCAGTAGCGGCTTCGCCCATTTGGGCGTTGTCAGCAACAATGACCACTCTGTTGTTGTCAACGGAGAAGAATCCCCCGTCGACGGCTACAGAGATGCGGTCACCGGATACCGGCTCGATTGCCAGCTCACCTTCGGCCAGAATCGCCAGCAGGGGCGAGTGGCCGGGCAGGATTCCGATTTCACCATCGCTGGTGCGGGCCTTGACCATCTTGGCCGCTCCGGACCACACGAAGTGATCCGCTGCGACAATCTCAACCTCAAGCTCAGCCATATTACTTGGTCTGTTCCTGGATCTTGGCCCACTGGCGCTCGACGTCGTCCAGGCCGCCGACGTTGAAGAACGCCTGCTCTGCAACGTGGTCAAGGTCGCCGTCGCAGATCGCGGTGAAGCCTTCAACAGTGTCCTTGATGGTCACGGTGGAGCCCTCGACGCCGGTGAACTGCTTGGCGGTGTAGGTGTTCTGCGAGAGGAACTGCTGGATGCGGCGTGCACGCGACACGACGATCTTGTCTTCTTCAGAGAGCTCATCAACGCCGAGGATGGCGATGATGTCCTGAAGTTCCTTGTTCTTCTGCAGGATCTGCTTGACGCGGACGGCCGTGTTGTAGTGGGCCTGTCCGATGTACTGCGGATCCAGGATGCGGGAGGTCGACGTCAGCGGGTCAACGGCCGGGTACAGACCACGGGAAGCGATTTCACGGGAAAGTTCCGTGGTCGCGTCGAGGTGTGCGAAGGTCGTGGCCGGAGCCGGGTCGGTGTAGTCATCTGCGGGAACGTAGATGGCCTGCATCGAGGTGATGGAGTGGCCCTTGGTGGACGTGATGCGCTCCTGGAGGAGACCCATCTCGTCAGCCAGGTTGGGCTGGTAGCCCACGGCCGACGGCATGCGGCCGAGGAGGGTGGAAACCTCGGAGCCTGCCTGGGTGAAGCGGAAGATGTTGTCGATGAAGAGCAGCACGTCCTGGTTCTGCACATCGCGGAAGTACTCCGCCATGGTCAGGGCGGACAGTGCCACACGCAGACGCGTTCCCGGCGGCTCATCCATCTGGCCGAACACAAGGGCGGTGTCCTTGAGGACGCCGGCCTCTTCCATTTCGACCCAGAGGTCGTTGCCTTCACGCGTACGCTCGCCGACACCAGCGAACACCGAGGTGCCACCGAAGTTGCGGGCAACGCGGGTGATCATTTCCTGGATCAGCACGGTCTTGCCGACGCCGGCACCACCGAACAGGCCGATCTTGCCACCCTTGATGTACGGGGTGAGGAGGTCGATCACCTTGATGCCGGTCTCCAGCATCTCGGTGGAGCCTTCCAGGGTCGCGAAGGCAGGAGCCTTGCGGTGGATCGGCCAGTAATCGGAAGCCTGGATCTCGGACTCGTCGACATCCAGGGGCTTGCCCAGGACGTTGAAGATGTGACCCTTGACGCCGTCGCCGACGGGGACAGTGATGGGGCCGCCGGTGTCCACAACGTTGGTACCGCGGACAAGTCCGTCGGTGGCCTGGAGGGAGATGGCGCGGATGAGGTTGTCACCCAGGTGCAGGGCAACCTCGAACGTGATGGTTCGGGTCTCACCGTTGAGAGTGATCTCGGTGGTGAGTGCGTTGTAAATCGAGGGGATTGCGTCAGCCGGGAATTCGACGTCGACAACCGGGCCAATAACACGTGCAATACGGCCGGTAGCACCGGACGTTGCGGCTACGTGTTCGGTAGCAGTGGCAGTCATCTCTCTCACTTCACTCAGTAGATGGCGTGGGGTTAAGTTTATTCTTTGGTGCAGGTACAGCTGGATCCGGGCTCGTGCCGGCTAGGACGCGGACAACGCGTCGGCACCGGCAACGATTTCGGAAAGCTCCTGCGTAATTTCAGCCTGGCGGGCAGTGTTGCGCAGACGCGTGTACTTCTTGATGAGATCCGTCGCGTTGTCGCCGGCGGACTTCATCGCGCGCTGGCGGGCTGCGAGCTCGGAAGCTGCTGCCTGCAACATGGCGGCGAAGATACGTGATTCGATGTAGCGCGGCAGCAGGGCATCGAGAACCTGCTCCGTTTCCGGCTCGAATTCGTAGAGGGGAAGCAGGTCCGATTCGGACGCGGCTTTCTCTTCGACAACCTCGAGCGGCAGCAGACGAACGACCGTCGGCTCCTGGGTCACCATCGACTTGAAACGGGTGTAGACGACGTGGATTTCGTCGACGCCGCCCTCTTCGTAGGCGGTAGCGAATTCAGCCAGCAATGCTTCGCTGACTTCCCGCGCGGTCGCAAACTCCGGTGCATCCGTGTTGCCGGTCCATACGCGATCGTATTCACGGTTCCGGAAGTCGAAGTACGCCTGCGCCTTGCGGCCAACCAGGAACGTCTTGACTTCCTTGCCTTCCGCGTGGAGCAGCTCATTGAGGCCTTCGGCCTGCTTGAGGACACTCGCCGAGTAGGACCCTGCGAGGCCACGGTCCGACGTGATGACCAGGACGGCGGCCCGGCGGATCTGCGCCGGCTCGGTGACCAGGGGGTGGTCAATTTCGCTCTGGCTTGCGACAGCAGAAACGGCACGCGTGATCGCGTTCGCGTAAGGCAGTGAAGCTGCTACGCGTGCGCGGGCCTTGCCGATGCGCGAGGTAGCGATCAGTTCCATCGCCTTGAAGATCTTGCGCATCGACGTCGTCGAGCTGATCTTCTGGCGGTAGACCCGGATCTGGGCTCCCATACTTATCCTTTCCTAAGATCCCGATGGCCGGGACTGCCGGAACCCGTGCGGGTCCCGGCAGTCCCTGCCAGCGAAACTAGCGCTTCTGCTTGACGATTTTTTCCTGGTCGACCTGATCCTCGCCGATGGGGGCGTGCTCCTCGTGCCCCGCACCGACCAGGAGGTTGTCTCCCTCGCCGAAGAAGCCCTTCTTGAAGTCCACGATTGCGGTCTTCAGTGCTTCAGCGGTGTCATCGTCCATGACGTTGGTCTGGGCCAGCGTCGTCAGGATGGAGGACTTGTGCTTGAGGTGCTCCAGGAACTCGGTCTCGAAGCGGTTGATGTCCTCAACCGGAACCTCGTCGAGGTGGCCGTTGGTGCCGGCCCAGATGGAGACAACCTGGTTCTCGACCGGGAACGGCGAGTACTGGCCCTGCTTGAGCAGTTCCATCAGGCGTGCACCACGGGTCAGCTGCTGGCGCGATGCGGCGTCGAGGTCCGAGGCAAACATGGCGAAGGCCTGCATGTCGCGGTACTGGGCCAGTTCCAGCTTCAAGGTACCGGAGACCTTCTTCATGGACTTGACCTGGGCGGCGCCACCAACACGGGAGACGGACACGCCGACGTCCACAGCGGGGCGCTGGTTAGCGTTGAAGAGGTCCGACTGCAGGAAGATCTGGCCATCGGTGATGGAGATCACGTTGGTCGGGATGTAGGCGGACACGTCGTTCGCCTTGGTCTCGATCAGCGGCAGCCCGGTCATCGAGCCTGCACCGAGCTCGTCGGAGAGCTTGGCACAACGCTCCAGCAGACGGGAGTGCAAGTAGAAGACGTCGCCCGGGTAGGCTTCGCGTCCCGGCGGGCGGCGGAGCAGCAGTGACACTGCACGGTAGGCCTCGGCCTGCTTGGACAGGTCATCGAACACGATGAGGACGTGCTTGCCGCCGTACATCCAGTGCTGGCCGATAGCCGAGCCGGCGTACGGAGCCAGGTACTTGAAGCCTGCGGGGTCGGACGCGGGGGAAGCCACGATCGTGGTGTATTCCAGCGCGCCGTTGTCCTCGAGGGTCTGGCGGACGGCTGCGATCGTGGATGCCTTCTGGCCGATCGCCACGTAGATGCAGCGCACCTGCTTCTTCACGTCGCCGGAAGCCCAGTTGGCCTTCTGGTTGATGATCGTGTCGATGGCAATGGCGGACTTGCCGGTCTGGCGGTCACCGATGATCAGCTGACGCTGGCCGCGGCCGATCGGGATCATGGCGTCGATAGCCTTGAGTCCGGTCTGCATCGGCTCGTGAACCGACTTACGCTGGGTCACGCCGGGTGCCTGGAGTTCCAGCGCACGGGTGGTCTCGGCCTTGATCTCGCCGAGGTCATCGATGGGCTGGCCCAGCGGGTCAACCACACGGCCGAGGAAGGCGTCGCCAACCGGCACGGACAGAACCTGTCCGGTGCGGTGGACTTCCTGGCCTTCTTCGATTCCGGTGAAGTCACCGAGGACGATCACACCGATCTCGCGGACGTCAAGGTTCTGGGCCAGGCCCAGGGTGCCGTCTTCGAAGCGAAGCAGCTCGTTCGCCATGACCGAGGGAAGGCCCTCAACACGGGCGATGCCGTCACCTGCGGTTGTTACACGGCCGACCTCTACGCGCTCTGCGTTTCCGGGTTCGTAGGACGCCGCGAACTCGTTCAACGCATTACGGACGTCGTCGGCGTTGATGGTCAATTCGGCCATCTGCAGTCCCTGCTCTCCTGTTTTCGTGATCATCGTTGCTCACGATGACCGGGGTTTCTTGTCGTTAGGTTGTGCTTGTCCGGCTTGCTAAGCAAGCTGACGCTGGAGCTGGCCCAGGCGACCGGCAACCGAAGCGTCAACCACTTCGTCACCTACCTGGATCCGGATGCCACCGATCAATGCCGGGTCAACGTTCATATTGATCTTGAGATCGCGACCGTAAAGGGCGTTCAGCCCGGTCTGCAAGCGGCTGGTCTGCGTCTCCGTCAGCGGACGGGTGACGTTGACCGTTGCAATCCAGCGCTGCTGGCGCTTGGCGGCAAGCTCGGCGAAACGGCGAACCAGCCTGGTGACCTTGAGCCCGCGCGGAGCCGTGACGGCCTGCCCGATCAGGACTTTCGCTTCCTCGCTCGCACCAGGTACGAGCTTGTAGGCGAGGGTCACCTTGGCGGCCGGGCTGGCCTGCGGCTCGGACAGAGCACGCTGAACCTCGTGGCTGGACTCAACGGCCTGGTTGAAGGAGAACAGATCGTTCTCCAGCGATTCCAGCCCGGTGAGCCCGGAGGCAGAGACGGCCGACTTGTTCTCGGCAACAGCGATGACCACCGAAGCGGCAAGAGTCTCGAGTGCATCGCCGATATCCCGTGCGGATGCCCAGCGGGAGCCGGCCAGTCCGGAGGCGATCTCAACAGCTTCAGCGGAAACTTTCCCGCTGAAGAGCTGCTTGACCAGCGCCGACTTTTCGTCACCGCTGCGGGACGGGTCCGTCAGGGCGCGGCGCAAGCCGGCTGAACTGTCCACCGTTCCCAGGATTCCGAAGAGTTCCTTTGCCAACTGCAGCGACGCGGAGGGAAGCTTGGCTTCCAAGGCCGCCAGCGCAGCGGCCAGCGATTCGCTCGATACACCTGCCATTACTTAGCTACACCCGCGTTCTGGTTCTCCAGATCTGCCAGGAAGCGGTCCACCACTCGGGCCGACCGTGCATCGTCGCTCAGTGCCTCGCCGACAATGCGGCTCGCCAGCGTCGTGGCCAGCGTGCCGACCTCCGCGCGAAGCGACACAACGGCCGCCTGACGCTCGGATTCGATCTGCGTGTGGGCCTGTGCGGTGATGCGGGCAGACTCGGCAGCCGCCTTCTCCTTCAGCTCTGCAAGGATCTGGGCACCTTCGGCGCGTGCTTCCTCACGGATGCGGTTGGCTTCGGTCCGGGCTTCCGTGAGCTGCTGCTTGTACTCTTCGAGTGCTGCGGAGGCCTCGGCCTGGGCCTTTTCGGCCTTGGCGATGCCACCCTCGATGGCCTCGGCCCGCTCCGCGAAGGTCTTCTCGAACATTGGGACAACGTACTTGACCACAATGAACAGGAGAAGAGCAAAGCCGGCAAAGACGACAAGCATCTCCCAAGGATTGGGAACGAGGGGGTTAGTACCGCCTTCGGTGGCGGCTGAGATGATCGCTTGATTCATATTTCACCCGTCCTTATCTACTCGGTTCTGGATTTTCGGTTTGTTCTGTTTACTTGAGAACGAACGCGAAGACCAGGCCAAGGATGGCGAGGGCTTCAGTCAACGCGAGGCCGAGGAATGCGATCGGCTGCAGGACGCGCTGGGCTTCCGGCTGACGTGCAACACCGTTGATGTAAGCGGCGAACACGAGACCCACACCGATACCACCGCCGATGGCGGAGAGGCCGTAGCCGACGAGGTTGATGGAGCCGTTGATGGAGCCTTCCATTTTTCTTCCTTTCAAGATGCCACCCATGTGGCAGGTTGTTTGGGTTGCTTCATCCCCGTGAGGGGAAGTTTATGTTGTGCCTGCTGGCGTTGCGCCTGCTGGCGCTGTGCCTGCTGGCGCTGTGCCTAGTGGCTGTCGGCGTGCAGCGCGCCTTCGATGTAGATCGCGGTCAGCAGCGTGAAGACGTAGGCCTGCAGCACCATGATCAGCGCTTCGAGCATGTACATGGCGATGGCGCCGCCAAGGACGAGTACGGACGCGCCCTTGAGGAAGACGTTCTCCTGCATTACCAGGAATTCGATACCCGCACCGGAGATCATGATGATCAAGTGGCCGGCCAGCATGGTGGCGAACAGACGGAGGCTGTGCGTGACCGGGCGGACCAGGAAGTTGGAGATGATCTCAATCGGAACGACGATCGGGAGAATGTAGAACGGCACACCAGACGGAACCGTGGCCAGCTTGAAGTACTTCAGGCCGCTCTTCCTGACGCCGACGGCGATCCAGGTGATGTACACGATCGCGGCGAGCACGTAGGCCCCGCCGACGTGCGAGAAGGTCGGAAGCTGGATCACGGGGATTGCACCGTAGATGTTGTTCACGAGGATGAAGAAGAAGAGCGTGAACAGCAGCGGGACATACTTCATGAAGTCCCGGCCGCCGATGATGTCCTTGGCGATGCTGTTGCGGACGAAGCTATAGGCGGCCTCGCCTGCGAACTGCAGCTTGCCGGGAACGAGCTGCTGCTTCCGCGCAGCGATCACAAAGAATGTACCGATAATGACAACCGACAGGATTACCAGCAGCATCTGCTTCGAAAATCCTTCGGCCGCACCCCAGGGGATGATAGCCGGCAGGTGAAGTTCTTCAATTCCAGGAGGCGTGAAGGTTCCTGAATCTTGGGCCGGGAGCGCAAGCGCGTTCAACGCGTTTCCTCTCTGCAGTGTCCATCATTGGGCGTTGGGCGGGGACCGGCGACATTGGTGCCCGCCTCTCCCCCTGTGAAATTATTTGGCATTACTGTTCCTCGTCCTTGGACGGGCCACGTGCAGCATTGCCGTCATCAGTTGAAGTTCGGTTACTGGTGAGGCCGTGCATATGAGAAAGATAGAACCCTCCCGCAGCTCCAAGCAGAGCGCCTGCGAGCACAATCCAGCGGGTTCCCCACAGATTATCCAGTCCCCACCCTATCAAACTCCAGACGATGATTCCGCCAACAATGTAGCTAAAGACGGCGATTCCGGCGTTGTATCCGCCGTCCCTGCCATCCGTCGATACACCGGGGGCACCGGCTGTAGTTTTAGGTGTTTTGGCTGGCTTGTTTTTTGGTGTGCGTCCGTCTTTGCGGCTAAACATCGGTGCCGTCTTTTCGGGTTTCGGGGTCGTTGTAAATCTGGAGCCTCGCCTTGCTGAAACCGTAAATTTCGGCTGCCTGCCAGGACACCACTGTCACGACGGCGCCGATCAGGAACCAGCGGCCGTGCAGCCAGGCCGGTGCGCCGATGACGAAGAGGACCACGGCAAAGCCGACAACCTTCACGAAGTACGTCGCGACGAAAAGTCCAATCGCGCCGGAGGGGTTGCTGCGGCCGACGAAGTGGCCCACCGCAAGGCTGATGGCGAAGAACACCATGACCAGCGCTCCCCCGAAGAGGGCGGACCAGAGCCCCACGGCGCCGTTGAACATGAAGGCAGCTATGCCGGTCAGCACCAGGGCGGTGGCGGAGGCTGCGGAGCTCATGGCCAGCAGTCTGAGCCAGAGGGATTTCGTGGGGCCGGAGACGCCAACGGGTCCGTTGCCGGAAGCGGGTCCCGGTTCGGCGTTGGAGGTCATGAGATCCCAATCGTCGCTGGCGTAGTGCTGGTCAAGGTGGGCGGCGAAGCACCGCCCCTGAATTCTACATTAGATAGAAATTATTCGTTAAAGCGCGTCGGAGCAGGCTCCTCCGGCATGCCGGACGGCGTACTTCCGGAGCTATTCGGGGGTGCGGGCCATCTGTCGCGGCCCCCGCTGGCGCAGGTATGGCCAGGCAGTCACCACTGCCATGATTGCCGCGGCAGCCAGATCGACGGCGAGGACTATATGCCAGGGGAAGATCGCGAAGGCCAATCCGCCAAAGGCCAGGATGCAGGTCCACAGGTACATCAGCACGACGGCGCCGCGGTGCGAGTATCCGATGTCCAGGAGTTTGTGGTGCAGGTGCCCGCGGTCCGCCGACCATGGCGAACGGCCCAGCGCGGTCCGCCGCACAACCGCCAGGCACAGGTCCAGCAGCGGCAGGAACAGTACTGCGAACGGCAACAGGATAGGGATAACGGTGGGAATGCCGTTGGCCCGGTCGTAGAGGCCGGAGCTGATTTGGCCGGTGGAGACGACGCCGGCCGAGGCCATCAGCAGGCCGATCAGCATAGCCCCGGAATCGCCCATGAAGATCTTCGAGGGAAACCAGTTGTGCGGCAGGAAGCCAACGCAACTGCCGACCACGACGGCGGTCAGGAGGGTAGCGAGATCCGAGCGGTCCAGCAGGACGGCCGTCCGGTGGACCCAGTAGGCCGTGAGGAAGAACGCCGCTCCCCCGATGATCGCCACGCCCGCGGCGAGGCCGTCGAGCCCATCAATGAAGTTGAACGCATTCATCGTGGTCACGATCAGCCCGGCGGTCAGCACGATGCTTACGGCCTCATTCTGAATGACGAACGGCTCAGGGACGAACGGGATAACCGTCATCCGGACACCCCAAGTGGCCACGACCAGCGCGGCGGCGCTTTGGCCGATCAGCTTGACCCACCACCGAAGATCCAACAGATCGTCCGCCACACCGACCAGGACGATCACGGCGGCCCCGGCCAGGATTCCCCACGGCGCCGTGTTGTTCCGAAAGATGTCCTGGACGAAGAACGAATTGCTCGCCATGACCAATGCCACCAGGACTCCGGCGAAGATGCCCAGGCCGCCGAGCCGGGAGATCGGGGTGGAATGCATGTCGCGGCTGCGGATCGGGGAATACAACTTCATCTTGTTGCCCACAAGCCGGGCACCCCAGGTGGCCGAGTACGTCACGATTGCTGCCGTCAGCATCATGAGCAGGTACATGATCACGGGAAGACCACCAACCAAGTACCGTCAGTGCGCTCAGCGCAGGCACCACACGCCGGCACGTTCCGCTGCAGCGGAGGCACCGGTGAGCTGCGGAAATGGGGTGGATTCAATTGCCGTGGAACTGTCTTTCGAAAAATGAAACTTCTCCGTCGCCGTGCTCAGGGCAGGCAGTGCGTAGTGCCTGACAGGGCTGTATTACAGTGGACTCTAGTCAAGATACTAATGCCAACGGCCACCTGTCTTCGCGTCACACGGCCCTCTGCCGGCGGGAAATTCACTGACGGTCGTGCTGAAAGGACCCCGCGATGATTCCCTCGGTTGCAGTCGCTGCCGTGACGTTTGACCGTCCCCGGGAGCTGGCGGTCCTGATGGACGCCATCAACAACCAGACCGCTCCGGTGCAGTCCATTTGCCTCGTCGACAGCGGCACCGTGCCATCGAAAGATGTTGCCGAGCGGCACGCCAACGTGGACTATGTCCGGTCCGAGGCGAACCTCGGCGGCGCCGGCGGTTTCTCGCTGGCCATCCTCAAGGCCGTGGCCAGCGGGGCTGACTGGATCTGGATGATGGATGACGACGCCGAGCCGTCCGATCCCGAATGCCTTGCCACGCTGCTGCGCGAGGCGCAGGAACGCGGCCTGGACGCTGTGGTCCCGCTCGTGGTGGCCCCGGGCCATCCCGACCAGCTGTCCTTTTTCTTCCGGCTCAACGGCAAGGTCACGCATGAGCGTGCGGAGGTGGAAAAGGTCGGGTTCCTGCCGGACAACGGACACTTCTTCAACGGCGCCCTGATCCGCTCCGATGTCTTCTTCAAGGTCGGCCTGCCTGACATGCGCCTGTTCATCCGCGGCGACGAGGTGGACTTCACGCTGAGGCTCAGGAAAGCCGGGATCAAGTTCGGGACGGTCACCACCGCTGCCATCACGCATCCGCACGCCTTTGCCGAAACCAAGCACGTCTTCGGCGCGCGGTGGCACGTGATCGTTCCGGATTCCGCCTTCAAGCGCTACTTCTACTACCGGAACCGCGGCTACATGATCCGCCGGCATTTCCGGGTGAAGTCGTTCATCGCGGATGTGGGCGGCTACCTCGGCTACTTCCTGCGCAGTGGCGACTTCCGCGGGCTCGCTCACTGGTTCCGCGCCTTTTCCGCCGGACTTCGCGGCAAGGGCTTCGGTCCGCTGGAGGACCGGAAGTTCTAACCGTCCGGGCCGCAGGCATCAGGGTTGCCGGCCCTAGGGCTGCCGGCGTTAGGGCTGCCGGCGCAGCCGGCGGCGGAGCAGCAGCCCCAGCAGCACCCATGGCTCGCCGAACACCCGGTAGGCCACCCGCTGCGGGTGGAGCATGAGCCGCCAGGCCCACTCGAGTCCGAGCCGCCCGATCCAGCGCGGCGCCAACTTCTGCACCCCGGCAATCTGTTCGATGGCGCCGCCAACGGCGCAGTAGATGGCCGGCGGGAGCACGGCAAGCCGGCGCGCCAAGACCTGTTCCTGCAGCGGCATCCCGAGGCCCAGGAGCACAAGCTGCGGGCGCAACCGGTTAAGCCATTCGACCGCGGCAACCTCAACGTCCTCGTTCCAGCCTTCGCCGGGCATGCCGTCAACCCGCGCCCCGGGGACGATCTCCCGAAGCCTGGCCACGGCACCTGCGTTGGCCACGGCACCCGCGCCGATGACCGCGATACGCTCCAGGCCGGCCACATTACCCAGTGCGGGAATCCAGTCGGTCGACCCCAGCCGGTAGTCCATCACAGGTGCCCGGCCGTCATCCTCTTCGCCGGTCTTGGCCCAGAGCCAGAGCACCGGCGCGCCGTCGATCAGCACCACGTCGCTGCGCTCGTAGAAGGACCGGAAGGCCGGATCGGAGTGCAGCAGCGTCACGCTGTGCAGGTTGTGCCCCACCATGATCCGGGTCCGGCCCTCGGCCACGTACTTGCTGAGGACCGCTGTCAGCTCGGAGACCGTCACGGGGGTCGCATCGACGTCGAGGAAGGGGACGGGCTGGCGCTCCAGCGTCATGCGGTGCCGGGCTCAGGCGCAGCGTCGCCGTCCGGAGCAGCATCCACGGGCTCAGACACAGCGACGCCGTCCGGAGCAGCATCCACGGCGTCCGGGGCGTTGCCGTCGACATCCAGCAAGCCGGGAACCACGGCGCGCAGGCGCTCGAGGCTGATGGCCCCCTGCCGGACGACGCGCAACGGCAGGGCCGTGGCGTCGACAATGGTCGAAGCGAGTGCCTCGGCACCCTCGGCGGGCCGGAGTCCGCCCTCCAGGTAGACCTCCACGGATTCCGCCAGCTGGGCCTCGGCGTCGGCGGCGGTCTGGGCGGCAGCATGCCCGGTACGGTTCGCGGAGGACACAGCGAGGGGCCCGGTGAGCGTCAGCAAGTCCTGGGCGATCTCGTCCGCCGGGATCCGCAGTGCCACGGTCCCCTTGGTCTCGCCGAGGTCCCAGTCCAGTGACGGCTGGGCGTGCAGGATCAGGGTCAGGCCGCCGGGCCAGAACGCCTCGGCCAGCCGCCGCGCCTCTGCCGGGACATCCGTGGCGAGGCCATCGAGGGCGTTCAGCCTAGGGATCAGCACAGGCGGGGGCATCTTCCGGCTCCGGCCCTTGGAAGCGAGCAGGAGGGTAACCGCGAGGGGTGAAAAGGCGTCGGCGGCAATGCCGTAAACGGTGTCCGTAGGGAAGACCACGCACTTGCTCTCCCGGATGGCCCGTTGGGCATGTTCAAGTCCTGCGGCGCGCTGCTCAGCTGCCGTGCAATCGTAGCTAGTCGTCACTGGCCCATTCTTTCATCACTTGTGACACGATTTTCGAAGGCGTCAGGGCTGGCTGTGTCCGCCCCGACAGTGTCAGGATCTGACTGTGTCAGCACAGCGCTGGTGGCACGGTCCTTGCCATTGAGGTCGCGGTGCGTGGTCACCTCGGAGAACACCCCGGTGCGGTTGAGCATCGCGGCGATCCATTCCGACTGGACTTCGGCGTGCTCCATCACGAAGTAGCCGCCCGGAACCAGCAGCCGGGCAGCCGAGGCAGCCGCCGCCGTCGGAAGTTCCATCCCGTCCGCTCCCCCGCCGTAGAGCGCCTCGGGCGGGTCGTGCAGCGCCACTTCGGGTTCGTTCGGGATCGCTTCGGCCGGAATGTAAGGCGGGTTGGAGACGACGACGTCGAAGGTGCCGTTGTGTTCGGCCAGCGCATCGCGCAGGTCGGCGCGGATGAGGTGGACGCCCAGGGGAACCAAGTTTTTCGCCGCCCAGGCGTGCGCGAATTCGCTGTACTCCACCGCATGGACTTCCGCGCCGGGAACCTCGTGCGCGATCGAGCCCGCGATCGCGCCGGATCCGGTGCCAAGGTCCACCACTTTGGGGTGCGCCAACCCGTCCCTGACCTTGAGCCAGTCAAGCACCAGCTGCACCACGGATTCGGTTTCCGGCCGCGGGATAAAAACGCCGGGACCGACGGCGAGTTCGAGGTAGCGGAAGTGCGCCACGCCCGTGATGTGCTGCAGCGGGATCCGCTGCGCCCGCTCCGCAACGAGATCGGCATAGCCCTCCGGCGCCGGCGAGTCGCCGAGCATCAGCGCGCGCAACCGGCCGAGCCCGACGCCAAGCAGGTGCTCGGCCAGGAGCTCGGCGTCCACGCGCGGGCTGGGCACGCCGGCCGCCGCGAGAACCGCTGTCGCCTCACTGACGGCGTCCGCCAGGCTCGGCCCATCGCCTGCTGTCATCACAAGTGACCCGTACCTATTCGCCGATGGCGTCGAGCCGGGACTGCTCGTCCAATTCGATGGCCGACTGGATCACCGGTTCCAGGTCGCCGTTCATGACCTGGTCCAGGTTGTAGGCCTTGTAGCCAGTGCGGTGGTCCGCGATCCGGTTTTCCGGGTAGTTGTAGGTGCGGATGCGCTCGGAGCGGTCCATGGTGCGGATCTGCGACTTGCGCTGCGCCGAGTTTTCGGCGTCGATCAGCTCCTGCTGGTGTGCCAGGATGCGGGCACGCAGCACACGCATGCCGGCCTCACGGTTCTGCAGCTGCGACTTCTCGTTCTGCATGGCGACGACGATCCCCGTGGGCAAGTGGGTGATGCGCACAGCGGAGTCGGTGGTGTTGACCGACTGCCCGCCGGGACCTGAGGAGCGGTAAACGTCGATCTTGAGATCATTCTGGTTGATCTCCAGTTCCTCGGGCTCGTCCACCTCGGGCAGGACCAGCACGCCGGCGGCCGAAGTGTGGATGCGGCCCTGGGATTCGGTGACGGGGACACGCTGCACCCGGTGCACGCCGCCCTCGAACTTGAGGCGGGCGTACACACCCTCGGCCGGATCGTTCGAGTTGCCCTTGACGGCCATTTGGACGTCCTTGTAACCGCCAAGGTCCGACTCCGTCGCGGAGATGATCTCGGTCTTCCAGCCCCGGGATTCCGCGTACCGGTTGTACATCCGCAGGAGGTCCGCGGCGAACAGGGCAGCCTCGTCGCCGCCTTCGCCGCCCTTGACCTCAAGGATCACGTTGCGGGCATCGTCCGGGTCGCGCGGGATCAGCAGCCGGCGCAGCTTTGCCGCCGCCGTCTCCAGCGCAGCCTCCAGCTCGGGTACCTCCGCCGCGAATTCGGGGTCCTCGTCCGCCATTTCCTTGGCAGCCGCCAGGTCATCGCTGATGGCTTCCCAGCGGTGGTAGGCCTCCACAATGCCGTTCAGCTGTGCAGAACGCCGCCCCAACTTACGGGCCAGCCGCTGGTCAGCATAAACAGCAGGATCCCCCAGCTGCGCCTGGATAGAGTCGTGCTCATCCAACAGGCCCTGTACGGACTCAAACATTTTCAAACCTCTTTCGACTCTCTCAAGTCTAGTTACTGCAACGCGGGGTCACTTACCGCCCATCCCGACGGCCCCGATGGGCGCTATGTGACCCCGCGTTGCTTTTGAAGCGGAGGGACCGGTTAACGCAACAACCGCCCGGGAAGCTGGCGGCCCGGGAAGGGCCGCCAACTTTCGGGCGGTTACGCGTCGCTACTTGTCGTTATCGGACTTCGCACCAAGCGTCGTCTTCTGGACCTGCATGAGGAACTCGACGTTGCTCTGGGTCTCCCGGATCTTGTTGGTCAGCAGCTCAAGGCTCTGCTGCGTTTCGAGTCCGGACAGGACGCGGCGCAGCTTCCACATGATCTTGACTTCCTCGGGGGAAAGCAGGTTCTCTTCGCGGCGGGTACCGGACGCGTTGACGTCCACTGCCGGGAAGATGCGCTTGTCCGCGAGCTGGCGGGACAGGCGCAGTTCCATGTTGCCAGTGCCCTTGAACTCTTCGAAGATGACCTCGTCCATCTTGGAACCGGTCTCGACGAGCGCGGTGGCCAGGATGGTCAGCGAGCCGCCGTTTTCGATGTTGCGGGCTGCACCGAAGAAGCGCTTCGGCGGGTACAGCGCGGCGGAGTCCACACCACCGGACAGGATGCGGCCGGAAGCCGGTGCTGCCAGGTTGTAGGCGCGGCCCAGACGGGTCATGGAGTCCAGGAGCACCACAACGTCCATGCCCATTTCCACGAGGCGCTTGGCGCGTTCGATGGAAAGCTCGGCCACGGTGGTGTGGTCATCGGCGGGACGGTCGAAGGTGGAGGCAATGACCTCACCCTTGACGGTGCGCTGCATGTCCGTGACTTCTTCGGGGCGTTCGTCAACCAGCACCATCATGAGGTGGACCTCAGGATTGTTGGTGGTGATGGCGTTGGCGATGGACTGCAGGATGAGCGTCTTGCCGGCCTTCGGCGGCGAAACGATCAGGCCGCGCTGGCCCTTGCCGATCGGGGCCACGAGGTCGATCACGCGGGGACCGATCTTCTTCGGGTCCGTCTCGAGGCGCAGGCGCTCGGAGGGGTACAGCGGGACGAGCTTCGCGAACTCGACGCGGTCCTTGAGCTCTTCCGGCGTCTTGCCGTTCACCGAGGTGACACGGACCAGGGCGTTGAACTTCTGGCGGGCGGACTGCTGGCTGCGGTCCTCGCCTTCGCGGGGTGCACGGATGGCACCGACGCAGGCGTCGCCCTTGCGCAGGTTGTACTTCTTGACCTGGGCGAGCGAGACGTAAACGTCGTTCGGGCCCGGCAGGTAGCCGGAGGTGCGGATGAACGCGTAGTTCTCCAGCACATCGAGGATACCGGCGACCGGCAGGAGGACATCGTCCTCGGTAACCTCGACGTCGTCGACGTCCGGTCCCTGCTGACGCCCGCGGCGGCGGTCATTGCGGTCGCGGAAGCGGTCGTTGCGCGAGGAGTTGTCGCGGCTGTCCTGCTGGCCCTGGCGGTCACCGCGGTCGTTGCGGTCACGCCGGTTGCGGCGGTTCCGGCGGCTTCCGCCGTCAGAATCATCAGTCTCGCGGGTGTTCTCGCGGCTGCCGGCGGTTTCGTCGCGGCCGCCACGGGTGCGGGAGTCGCGGCGCTGGCCGTCTTCGCTGGGCTCGGCCTGGCGCTGTTCACGCTGTTCAGTGCGCTGCTCACGCTGTTCGCGCTGTTCAGTGCGCTGCTCACGCTGTTCAGTGCGCTGCTCACGCTGCTCAGTGCGCTGCTCGGTGGCAGGCTGTTCAGCCTGGACCTCGACGGCGTTCTGGCCAGCGGCTTCGGTGCCCTGGGCTGCGGCTTCGCCGCGGCGGCGGTTACGGGTCCGCGGCTGCCGCGTGCGGTCACCGGATTCCGTACCGGCGGCGGCAGAGCCGGATTCCGCAGTCGCGGACTCCCGGGCGCCGGAGTCGGTGGAAACTGCGGGGGCTTCAACCGCGGCGGCGGGTGCCTCAGCGGCGGGCGCCGTGACGACGCCGTCGCTGCCTGCACGGCGGCTGCGGCCACGGCGGGCGCGGGGGCTTTCCTGGGCCACGTTTTCGCTGGCCACGGCATCGGCGGCGGCGGGCGCCGCTGCCGGGGCAGCTGCGCGGGCAACAGTGCCGTTCTCGCTCGCCTTTTCGGCAGCGCGGGCCGGAGCCTTGCTTACCGGGGTGCCTGCGCGGTGGGCGGAAATGGCCGTGACCAGATCACCCTTGCGCATGCGGGAACCGCCGGAGATGCCCAGCTGGCTGGCGAGGGCCTGGAGCTGGGCGAGCTTGAGGCCTGCAAGGCCGCTGCTCTTGGCGGGTGCTGCCGTTGATTCGGCAGCAGAAGATGTATCCACAGCCGGAGACAGCTCAGTGGTTTCGGTCACGAAGGATCCTTCCCCCTCGACGGCGTCCAGGCTAAGAGCTGGACGCGGTGATTTGATCTGGGCTGCAGTTCAGATCTGCAGCCGGGATTTCGGCCTTGCCGGATGGATTTCGGCCAGCAGGGCCGGATACTGCTTCACCATGCACGATCCGAAAATGAGGAACGGCGGGCTGAGTTTCAGGGGGCAGAACAATTCTGCTGATTCCTGCGTCAGACCGAAAGCAGGTGGCACCGGAAAATATTGCGCAGTGAAAGATGAGAGAGGCTACGTGGCCAACATCGCGGTCTTACAACGGTTACTAACTTTACCGCCTGCGTATTTACCGCCGGTGCACTTCCACTTTAGCACCTTCAACGTCCACGGCCAGCTTCATCACGCGCCAGCCTACTTCCGGCGTGTTGCCCGCGGTGTGGGCGCCGATGAAGTCCACCACCTCGCGGGCTTCCGCCTCTCCGTTGGCCAGCACCAGCACGGTGGGTCCGGCACCGGATACGACGGCGGCGTGCCCTGCCCGGCGCAGCGCGCCGATCAGCTCGGCGCTGGGCCGCATGGCCTGGGCGCGGTAGCTCTGGTGCAGGTAGTCCTCGGTGCCGGGCAGCAGGAATTCCGGGGCGGCGGTCAGGGCATGGATCAGCAGGGCCGCGCGCCCGGAATTCATGGCCGCGGCATGGTGGCCTACCGATGCCGGCAACAGTGCCCGGGCGGCTTCCGTGGAGAGTTCGTAGTCCGGCACGGCAACCACCGGGATCACCGAGGCGGCCACGGACGCGCAGGTGCTGCTGTACTGGTCACTGTCCTGCCATGACAGCGCCAGTCCGCCGAAAATGGCGGGTGCCACGTTGTCCGGGTGGCCTTCCATTTCGCTCGTGAGCTGCAGGATCCAGTCCCGGCCCCGCCGCGAGGCCAGCGGAACCAAGGCATTCGCGGCGCTGACGGCCGCCACCACGGCCGACGCCGACGAACCCAGGCCCCGCCCGTGCGGGTTGACGTTGTCCGCCGTGATCCGCAGGCCTTCGTGCCGGAATCCGAGGCGGTGCAGTGCCTCGGTGAGGGCCCTGACCACCAGGTGCGTCGCATCGCGGGGCAGGGACTCGGCCCCCTCGCCGGTGAGCTCGAATTCAAGTTCACCGCTGGCCAGGGTTTCGACGGTGAGCGTGTCATGCAGCGTGAGCGCCAGGCCGAGGCTGTCGTACCCGGGGCCCAGGTTGGCGCTGGTGGCAGGCACGCGCACGGTGACCAGCTGGCCCGCCGGAACGGCCGGCGAGCCGGCAGCTGATTCGGCCGGGACGGTGAGGGTTGTTTCCAACGTTATTTTTCTTCCAGTCCCAGTGCTGCGGCGACCGTGACGACGTCGTTGGAAACCTTGACCGGCTGCACGTCGCTGCCGTCCTCGGTGCGCAGGGCCCATTGCGGGTCCTTGAGGCCATGACCGGTCACGGTGATCACGATCGTCTTGCCGGCCGGGACTTCCCCGGCCGCGTGCTTTTTGATCAGTCCGGCGACGCCGGCAGCGGAGCCGGGCTCCACGAAGACGCCTTCCCGTGCGGAGAGCCAGCGGTGTGCGGACAGGATTTCCTCGTCCGTGACGGCCTCGATGACGCCGCCGGATTCATCCCGGGCCGCCACGGCGGTGTCCCAGGAGGCGGGGTTGCCGATCCGGATGGCGGTGGCAATGGTGTCGGGCTCGGTGATGGGGTGGCCTGCCACGAAGGGCGCCGCCCCTGCGGCCTGGAAGCCCCACATGACAGGGGTCTTGGTGGACACGGCAGGCAGCGCCCCGGCGGTGGGCGATTCAAATGCCGCGGCGTACTCCTTGTAGCCCTTCCAGTACGCGCTGATGTTGCCGGCGTTGCCCACCGGAAGCACGTGGAAATCGGGGGCGTCGCCGAGTGAATCCACCACTTCGAAGGCACCCGTCTTCTGCCCTTCGATCCGGGCAGGGTTGACGGAGTTGACCAGGAACACCGGGTAGGACTCGCCGAGCTTGCGGGCGATGTCGAGGCAGTCGTCGAAGTTGCCGTCCACCTGGAGCAGGGTGGCTCCGTGCGCGACTGCCTGGCTCAGCTTTCCCATGGAGATCTTGCCCTCGGGAACCAGCACAGCACACTGCAGCCCGGCCGCCGTCGCGTAGGCCGCCGCGGAAGCAGACGTGTTGCCGGTGGAGGCGCAGACCACGGCCTTGGCGCCGGCGGCCACCGCTGCCGTCATGGCCATGGTCATGCCGCGGTCCTTGAAGGAACCTGTCGGGTTCATGCCTTCGACCTTGAGGTACACGGTGCTGCCGGTCAGCTCGGAGAGGTGGCGGGCGTGCACGAGCGGGGTGCCGCCCTCGCCCAGGCTAATCACCTTGGTGGCTTCCGTGACAGGAAGACGATCAGCGTATTCGCGGATGACACCGCGCCATTGGTGAGCCACTTAGACTCCTTCTACCCGGAGTACGGATGTGACGGAATTGATGACGTCCAGGCGCCTGACGGCCTCGACGGTTGCTGCAAGTGCGGCCTCGCGTGCACGGTGTGTCACGATCCGCAGTTCGGCCGACTCCACGTTGGAGTCGGCGTCGCGGTGGATGGTCTGCCGCATGATTTCAATGGACACGCCGTGCTCCGCAAAGAGCTGCGCGATCCGCGCCAGGACGCCGGGCTGGTCCGCGACGTCGAGTCCGATGTAGTAGCTCGTGACGGCCGCGTCGATGGGCAGCGGGGGCACGTGTCCCGTGGTGGTTTCGGTCCGGCCGGGGCCGCCGAGCACAATGCGCCGGGCCGCGGACACGAGGTCGCCCAGCACGGCGGACGCCGTCGGGGTGCCGCCGGCGCCCTGGCCGTAGAACATGAGCTCGCCGGCGTTCTCGGCTTCGATGAAGACGGCGTTGAACGCACCGCGGACGGCAGCGAGGGGGTGTTCGCGCGGCAGCAGCGTGGGGTGGACGCGGACCGAGACGCCGGTTTTGCCGTCCTCGTCATCGAGTTTCTCGGCAATCGCGAGCAGCTTGATGACAAAGCCGGCTTCTTTGGCGGCGGCGATGTCCGCCGCGGTGACCGACGTGATGCCCTCGCAGGAGACGTTTTCCAGGGCGAACCGCGTGTGGAAGGACAGCGACGCAAGTATCGCGGCCTTGGCTGCGGCGTCGTAGCCTTCGATGTCCGCAGTGGGGTCCGCTTCCGCATAGCCCAGGCGCTGGGCCTCGGCCAGCGCATCGGCGAACTGCGCTCCGGTGGAGTCCATCTGGTCGAGGATGAAGTTGGTGGTGCCGTTGACAATCCCGAGCACCCGGGTGATCCGGTCGCCGGAAAGGCTGTCGCGGATGGGCCGCAGGATGGGGATGGCGCCGGCCACGGCCGCCTCGTAGGAGAGCTGCACCCCGGCCTTGTCCGCTTCCTCGTACAGCGTGGGACCGTCCTGGGCCAGAAGCGCCTTGTTGCCGCTGACAACACAGGCTCCGTGGCGCATGGCAGTCAGGATCAGGGTCCGGGCCGGCTCAATCCCGCCCATGAGCTCGATGACGACGTCGGCGTCCTTGACGAGGACTTCGGCGTCAGTGGTGAACAGCTCCTGCGGCAGTTCGACGTCGCGCTCGGCATCGAGGTTGCGCACCGCGATGCCCTGCAGCTCCAGCCGGGCGCCAGTGCGCGCGGCGAGGGCCTCGGCGTCGTCAATGAGAATCCGCGCAACCTGGGCCCCAACGTTGCCACAGCCCAGCAGGGCCACTTTCAGGGTTCGCAATTCAGACATTCAGACTCCCATGTCGCGGTTGAGCAAATCTTCTTCGGTTTCCCCGCGGACAATGAGCCGGGCAGATCCGTCGCTGACAGCGATTACGCCCGGCCGGGCCAGATAGTTGTAGTTGCTTGACAGGGCCCAGCAGTAGGCGCCGGTACCCGGTACAGCAAGCAGATCACCGGCTGCCACGTCCTCGGGCAGATATACATCTCTAACAACTATGTCGCCGCTCTCGCAATGTTTGCCCACCACTCGGGACAGCTGCGGCGCCGCATCGGAGCTCCGCGAGGCGAGAATCGCCGAATAATCCGCGTCGTACAGCACCGGCCGGGGGTTGTCGCTCATCCCGCCGTCCACCGACACATACCGGCGCGGATACGTAACGTCCCCGCCGGGATTCCCGCTGGTGGATGCCCCAGCCGTGGACCCGGCGGCCGGGGAATCCACGCGGACGGTCTTGAGGGTGCCGACCTCATACAGCGTGAAGGTGGTGCTTCCGACGATCGCGCGGCCGGGTTCGATCGAAATCCGGGGGGCGGCAATGTCCAGTTCAGCGCACTTGGAACGGACGACGGCGGCCATCGCCTGCGCGATCTCGGCAGCCGGGCGCGGGGTGTCAACGGGGGTGTAGGCGATGCCGTAGCCGCCGCCGAGGTCAAGTTCTGGCAGCACGATGGAGTACTTCGACTGCATCGCTGCCAGGAAGTCCAGCAGCCGCTCCGCGGCGAGGGCGAAGCCGTCCGGTTCGAAGATCTGGGAGCCGATGTGGCAGTGCAGGCCCAGCAGTTCGATGCTCGCGTGCCCTGTGGCCGCGGCCACGGCTTCCTCTGCGGCGGACAGCCCGGCCTGGTCCGTGGAATCCCCGGCCATGGAGAGCCCGAATTTCTGGTCCTCGTGGGCGGTGGCGATGAATTCGTGGGTGTGGGCGTGCACGCCGGGGGTCAGCCGCAGCATGACTCTGGCGGTGTCACCGCGGTTGGCGGCGATCGCCGCGACGCGTTCGAGCTCGTCGAGGCTGTCCACCACGATCCGGCCCAGCTGCATGTCCAGGGCCCGGTGGATTTCGCCGTCGGACTTGTTGTTTCCATGCAGGGCGACGTCGGCGCCGGGGATGCCGGCGCGGAAGGCGACGGCGAGCTCGCCGCCGGAAGCCGTGTCCAGGCGCAGCCCCTCCTCCTCGACCCAGCGGACCACAGAGGTGCACAGGAAGGACTTGCCGGCATAGTAGACGTCCACTCCCCCGCAAATATCGGCGAAGGCGTCGTTGAACGCGTCGCTGAATGCCCGGGCCCGGGCCCGGAAGTCGGTCTCGCTCAGCACGAACAGCGGTGTGCCGTACTGGCGCTGCAGCTCGCTGACCGTCAGCCCCTCGATGGTGAGCTCGCCGGCGTCGTTCCGTGTGACACCGCCCGCCCACAGCGGTTCGTGGAGGGCGTTGAGGTCGGCAGGGACCTCGAGCCAGTCCGGCGCGAGCGGTGACTGTCCTGATGTTGACGTCATGGCGGTTACATCCGTTCCGGCGCCGAGACGCCCAGCAGTTCCAGACCGTTGGCCAGCACCTGGCTGGTGGCGTCGTTAAGCCACAGCCTGGTGCGGTTGGTGTCCGTGATGGGTTCCTCGCCCAGGGGCGCCACACGGCAGGCGTCGTACCAGCGGTGGTAGGCGCCGGCAATGACTTCGAGGTGGCGGGCCACGCGGTGCGGCTCGCGCAACTCGGCGGCCTTGGCCACGATCGAGGGATAGCTGCCCAGGTGCGAGAGCAGCTCGTTTTCGGTGGGATGTTCCAGCAGTGCGGCGTTGAAGGAGCTGCGCTCCACGCCTGCGGCCACTGCATTGCGGGCGGCACCGCGGGAGCGGGCGTGGGCGTACTGGACGTAGAACACCGGGTTTTCGTTGCTGTGCTTCTTCAACAGGTCCGGGTCCAGCGTCAGCGGCGAATCGGCCGGGAACCGGGCGAGCGAGTACCGGACGGCGTCCTTACCGAGCCAGGAGATGAGGTCCTTGAGCTCGATGATGTTGCCGGCGCGCTTGGACAGCTTGGCGCCGTTAACGGAGACCAGCTGGCCGATCAGGACCTCGATGTTTATCTCGGGGTCATCGCCCGCGGCGGCCGCGATGGCCTTGAGCCGGTTGATGTAGCCGTGGTGGTCGGCGCCGAGGAGGTAGATCTTCTCGGTGTAGCCGCGGTCCTTCTTGGACAGGTAGTAGGCGGCGTCGGCGGCGAAGTACGTCGGCTCACCGTTTGCGCGGACCATCACGCGGTCCTTGTCGTCGCCGAAGTCGGTGGTGCGCAGCCAGACCGCGCCGCCGTCGTCGAAGACGTGGCCCTGTTCGCGCAGGCGGGCGACGGCGTCTTCGATCGCGCCGGCGTCGTGGAGCTCCTGTTCGGAGAAGTAGACATCAAAGTCGACGCCGAACTCGGCCAGCGTCTGCTTGATGTCGTGCATTTGCGCCTTGTACGCGGCGCCCCGGATCACCGGCAGCGCCGCCACTTCGGTGAGTTCGCGAATGTCCGGGTGTTCGGTGAGCACCTCGTGGCCAAGGTCCGCGATGTACTGGCCCGGGTAGCCGCCCTGGGGCACGTCCCGGCCGTGCAGCCGGGCGAACACGGAGTTCGCGAAGACGTTCATCTGGGAACCGGCGTCGTTGATGTAGTACTCGGCGGTGACGTCGGCACCTGAGGCCCGGAGGACGCGGGCGATCGCGTCGCCGAGGGCGGCCCAGCGGGTGTGGCCGATGTGCAGCGGGCCTGTGGGATTGGCCGAGACGAACTCCATGTTGACCACGTGGCCGGCGAGCGCGGTGTTGGTGCCGTAGGTGGCACCTGCCTCGACGATCGCCTTGGCGAGGGTACCGGCGGCAGCAGCGTCCACGGTGATGTTCAGGAAGCCGGGGCCGGCGATGTCCACCGCGGACACGCCGGCGATCGTTTTGAGCCGGGCGCCCAGGACGGACGCGAACTCCCGCGGATTGGTGCCTGCCTTCTTGGCCAGCTGGAGGGCGACGTTGGTGGCCCAGTCCCCGTGGTCCCTGTTCTTCGGGCGCTCCACACGCACCTCATCCGGGATGTCGGCCGCTGAAAGGGCGATGTCACCGGCCGAGACAGCGTCCTTCAGGCAGGCGGAAATGGCGAGGGAGAGTTCTTCTGGGGTCACACTTCTAGCCTACCGGTGGGCCCGTGTGTGGTGGAATCTGGCGCCTGGCATGACGGCTGGGGTCAGGCTCCGGGAAAACCCAAGGTGGTCAATGCCTGCCACCAAGGCTGAACCGTTACCCTGAAATCGACGTCTGCAACCCTGAAATGCCTGCACATTGTTCGCTGTCCGAGTCCCCGCAAAGAATCGAGTCCCGCATGAATACCGCCTTCCGCAAGAGCGTCCTCGTCGGCATTGCCGGCCTCTCCGTCGCCGGAACTGCGGCCGGCTGCGCCCCGTCTGCGCAAGCACCGGCCGCCCAGGGCGCGCCCCCGGCGTCGGAGTCAGCTGCCAGCACCGGTTCCTACAAGGACGGCACATTCAGTGCCGACGGGAACTACAAGTCGCCCAACGGCACCGAGACCGTCGGCGTGGAGCTGACGTTGGCCAGCGGTGCCGTGTCCGACGTGAAGATCACGCAGCACCCGTCGAATCCGAACACCCGCAAATTCCAGGGTGAATTCGCCAGCGGCATCCAGGCCCAGGTGGTCGGCAAGAAGCTCGACGAAATCAACGTTTCCAAAGTGGCGGGATCCTCGCTGACCAGCGGCGGCTTCAACCAGGCCGTGGCGGATATCAAGACACAGGCCCAGGCCCAATAGGCCGGCAGGGACAGAGGAATCGTGCCGCATCCGGGCTGGACGCACTTCAGATTTGACGGGATCGGGACCCGGTGGGAGATTTCCACGCCGTCCCCGCTCTCCGACGAACACCGCCGTGGATTGCTCGCCACGGTGGAGAGGTACGACGCCGCGTGGTCCCGGTTCCGGCCCGACTCGCTCATTGCGGACGCTGCCCGCTCGGTTGGCCGCTTTGAGCTGCCCGCCGAATCAGCCGCCCTGGCCCAGCTGTACGGCACGCTGTACCGGCTCACCGGGGGTGCCATGACCCCGCTCATTGGCGGCAGCCTCGAGCGCCTGGGCTACGACGCTGATTACACCCTGCGCCCGGGCGGTGCGCCGCTTCCAGCTCCGCGCTGGGAGGAAGTGCTGGACTGGCAGGGCACCGCGCTGACAACCACGGCTCCGGTGGTAATCGACGTCGGCGCGGCCGGCAAGGGACAGCTGGCCGATCTGCTTTCCGCCCAACTCCGGGATGTCGGCTGCGCCGAACACTTCATCGACGCCAGCGGGGACCTGCTGAATCCGGGACCGGACCCGGTGGCGGTTGCCCTGGAGCATCCCTACGATCCCACCCGGGCCATCGGCACCGTCCAGCTGGGGGCCGGTGCCCTCTGCGCTTCCGCTGCCAACCGGCGGGCCTGGGGTGACGGGTTCCATCATGTCCTCGACGGCACCACGGGAGCGCCGGTGCGCAGCGTGGTCGCCAGCTGGGCCATGGCCGGGTCCGCTATGGTGGCCGATGCGCTCGCCACCGCATTGTTCTTTGTCGACGGTCCGCGGCTGGAGCAGGAGTTCAGTTTCGCTTGGCTCACGGCCTACTCGGACGGGCACGCGGAATATTCAGCCGATTTTGAAGGGGTCCTGTTCTCATGACTGTCATCACCACCACCGCCCTCGGCTCGAGGCTGGACACCGCCCTGGGCCGGCTCACCATGTACCGGTTGGTGCTGTGGGTCCTGGCCGTTTTGGCCGGCTACAGCCTGCTGCTCAACGTGCTGGGCTGGCTGACGTTCGGACTGCCGGAAATGCTGGCCCACCTTGCCTTGTGCCTTGGCCTGACGTACGCCTCCAGCCAGGGCCTCGCCGCGCTGTTCCACGTGCGGCCGCACACGGAATCCTCGCTCATCACCGGCCTGCTGCTGTACTTCCTTTTCTGGCCCAGCCAGCTGACCCAAGGACTCCAGGTGGCGGAAATCGCCGGCGTCGCCCTGGCCTGCGTGCTGGCCTCGGCCTCGAAGTATGCGCTGGCCTGGCGCGGCCGCCACATCTTCAATCCGGCCGCGGCGGGCGCCTTCCTGGCCGGGCTGACCGGGCTCAACATTGCCACCTGGTGGGCGGCCACGCCGGCGATGCTCTGGCTGGTGCTGCCGGGGGTACTGCTGGTGCTCTACCGGACCGGGAAGTTCGCTATGGCAGCCGTCTACACCGTGGTGGCCGTGTCCATTGTGGCCGCGGACCTGCTCCAGGCCGGACTGGAACTTCCCGAGGCGCTGTGGCAGACCTTCGCGCAGCGCCCGGTGCTGTTCTTTGTAGGGTTCATGCTCACTGAACCTCTCACCTTGCCGCCGCGGCGCTGGCAGCAACTGGCGCTGGCCGCCGTCGTCGGGGTGCTGTTCGCGGTCCCCTACAACCTGGGCTTCGTGGCCAACTCCCCCGAGCTGGCGCTGCTCGTGGGCAACGTGCTCGCCTTCGCCGTTGGGCAGCGCGGCGGGGTCCGGCTCCAGTTCGTCGCCAGCCGCCCGCTGACGCCGACGACGACGGAATTCAGCTTCCGTCCGGAGCGGCCGGTGCGCTTCATTCCCGGACAGTCCCTGGAGCTGCACCTGCCGCCGGACACAGCACGCGGGAACCGCACCCGCAAGGGTGACGGGAAGGGAATCCGGCGCGTGTTCAGCCTGACCAGCGCGCCCGGCGCTCCCCTGCTGAGAATCGGGGTGGGGACGGCAGAGCCGGTGTCATCAGCCAAGCGCTCGCTCCTGGCCCTTGCCCCGGGAGACGAAATCAGCTCCACCACGATCAACGGCGACTTCCTCCTGCCCCGTAACCCGGCCACCCCCGTGCTGCTCATCGCGGCCGGGATCGGCATCACCCCCTACATAGCCCAACTGGCCGCGGCGCCGGCCGGAAGCTCGGCCGCGGATTCCGCGGGGGCCTCTGCCGGGGACCGCGACCTTCACCGCGATGTTGTCCTGCTGTACCTGGCAAAGAATGCCGCCGAACTGGGCTACGCCGAGGAGCTGCAGCGCTCCGGTGCGCGAATCCTGGCCCGGCTTGCCGACGGATCGGTGCCGCCGGACTTCATGGAGGACGCCGGCTCACGAAGGATTGACGCGGAGGCGATTAGGGAGCTGGTGCCGGACATCGGCGGCCGGGAAGTCTTCGTCTCCGGCTCGCCCGCCAGCGTGCGTTCGCTGCGGGCCGCGGCACGGGGCGCGGGTGCCCTCCGGATCCATGCGGATTCCTTCACCGGCTACTGAGCGGGCGGGCCATGCTGCAAGACGCGTTGACCCCCAGTCGTCTCCACTTGACTCTACAAATGGGTGGCTTTTTCCATGGTTTTCCATTGGAGGCCACCTTCCTGCTAAGCTCTAGGACGTCCCGCTGGTAACGGCAGGAACCCTGGATGCCCTCGTAGCTCAGGGGATAGAGCGTCTGCCTCCGGAGCAGAAGGTCGTTGGTTCGATTCCAATCGAGGGCACAAAATATCGGCATCACCGGGAAAACCCCGCTGTCTCAGTGAGACGGCGGGGTTTTTTGTCCAGTGAATCCCGACGAAAGAACGCGGAAACCCAGCGACTTTACCCCTGCCGATTGTCGGTGCCCCCTCGTAGGCTGTGTTCATCGGTAGCGGGCTACCCTGCCCGGTCCGAAGCGTGAAGGGGGTCTCACCATGTTCGTTCCAACTCCGTACTGCTCCATCGTTCCACCATATTTGCTCCGCCGGTTGGCCGCTCAGCAAAAGCCGGAACTCTCCAAGGCCGCCCGCGCGGCAAAGGAAGCCCTGCAACACGTCCCAAGCTTCCAGGCCTCCCGCGCAGTACCCGGGCCCGGCAGGCATCCGGGGATACGGGAGCTGAAGCCGTCCGCGCCGGAGCGGACGGTCTATGACGCCAAGTCCGCCGAACAGCTGCCCGGCAGCGTGGTCCGCAAAGAAGGCGAACCGCCCACCGGCGATCCTGCCGCCGATGAGGCCTACGACGGGCTGGGGCACACCCACCGCCTCTATGCGGAAGCCTTCGGACGGAATTCGATCGACGGCAAAGGCCTCCACCTTGATGCGACGGTGCACTACGGCCGCCTGTACGACAACGCGTTCTGGGACGGCCAGCAAATGGTCTTCGGCGACGGTGACGGCCAGGTCTTCGAGCGTTTCACGAAATCCCTGAGCGTGATCGGCCACGAACTCACTCACGGCGTGACCCAGTACTCCGCGGGGCTGGTCTACCGCAACCAGGCCGGTGCCCTGAACGAATCAATATCCGACGTCTTCGGTGCCCTCGTTGAGCAGTATGTCCGGAAGCAGTCGACGGCGGAAGCCAGCTGGCTGATCGGCGAAGGCCTCTTCACGGACCAGGTGCAGGGCGCCGCTTTGCGTTCCATGAAGGCACCCGGCACGGCCTACGACGACGACGTGCTCGGCAAGGACCCTCAGCCGGATTCGATGGACGGCTACGTGCGCACCAGCGCTGACAACGGCGGCGTGCACATCAACTCCGGAATCCCCAACCGCGCCTTCTGCCTGGTTGCCACGGCCCTCGGCGGCAATGCCTGGGACGCGCCGGCACAGATCTGGTACGAGACGTTGACGGGCGGAAAGCTCTCCCCCACAGCCACGTTCGGCGCCTTCGCCAAGGCCACGGCTGCCTCCGCCAAGGAGCTTTTTGGGGACGATTCCAAGGAACATGACGCAGTGCGCTCCGCGTGGGAAACTGTGAAAGTAAAGTTCCCGGGGGCCCGACGATAAGCCAAGCCCCCGCAAATCGAGTCCATTTGAGACCCGAGTCCGATGAAGATTCGAGTGCGATGAAAATCACTGTTCAGCGCAGTGGCGGCGTGGCCGGAATGAAGAGGACGTGGACCGTCCAGCCCGAGCCACCGGAGGACACCGACCGGTGGCAGCCACTGATCGAAGCCTGCCCGTGGGACGACGTCGCCGGGATCAGCGGGACAGCCGGCCAGCCGGACCGGTTCATCTACAGCATCCGGGCCGATCAACGCCGCGCGGTCCTGCCGGAGCGCGCGCTGACTGGTCCGTGGCGCGACCTCGTAGAATGCGCCCGGGCCGCGGCGGAGGGGTCGGCCCCAAGTTTTGGCTAGACGTTTCCTATACCGCCTGCCTGTCTGCGGCGCCCATCATGCCGTGGCCAGGTGCCCCCGGAACGTGCGCCGGTAGGACTGGGGGCTGGTGTCCAGCGCTTTGGCAAAGTGGTGCCTCAACAGGACCGAATGCCCGAATCCGGATTCCCTTGCGATTTCGTCGATATTGAGCTCCGTGCTCTCCAGCAGCTCCTGGGCGCGCAGCACCCGCTGGGAATTGAGCCAGGCCGCCGGGGTGGCACCCGTTTCCGCGCGGAAGCGCCGTGCGAACGTCCGCGGCGACATATGGACGCGGGCCGCCAGTTCGTTGACCGCGTGTTCCTCGTCCAAGTGCCGGACCATCCACTGCAGCAGCTGCTCCATGGGCTCCGAGCCGCACGTCGGAATGGGCCGGTCGATGTATTGGGCCTGGCCGCCGTCCCGGTGCGGCGGGACCACCATGTCCCGGGCGATGGCGGCGGCCACCTTGGCGCCGAACTCAACGCGGACCAGGTGCAGGCAGGCATCGATCCCTGCGGCGGTGCCGGCACTGGTAATGATCCGGCCGTCTTCGACGTAGAGGACGTTTTCATCCACCAGGACAGCGGGGTACCGGGTGGCCAGTTCCTGGGAGTAGTGCCAGTGCGTGGTGCAGCGGCGGCCATCGAGCAGGCCCGCCCGAGCCAGGGCGAAGGCCCCGGAACAAATGGACATCACCCACGCACCGCGGGCGTGGGCGGCCCGCAGCGCCTCCAGGACGGCTTCGGGAACGTCCTCGTCCCGGCCGTATGGCGCCATCACCACCAGGTCTGCGTCCGCAGTCGCTTCCAGTCCGAGACCAACGTGCATGGAGAGGCCGGATTTGAGCGGGACGTCGCCCGGCTCCGGGGCGCAGACGCGGAAATCGAATGCGGGCACGCCGCTTCCGCGTTCCGAGCGGTCGATGCCGAAGACCTCGAAGGCGGTCGCGAACTCGAAGATCGAGAAGTTGGGAACCACGATCATTGCCACTGATTTGATCATGACTCCATCCTGACAGAACAGTGGCAGAAATTATAGCTTTTTGGTCATTTCTGCCACTTCTTTATGGTCCCGGACCAGAGAACCATGGAGGTATGGAACTCCTCGGAATCGCCCTCATCATCCTGGTTCTTGCCGGCGTCACCGCCACCATCGCCGCCCTCCGCAAGGATGGCCTCGGCCACACCCCGCCCGTCCGCTCGGAAGAATACTGGATGGCCCGGGACCTGCCGAGCATCAACTACACGATGCGGAACATCTAAGTCCGCGCACGTTTTGTCCACCCGCCCATCGGGCCCGGTCATCCAGCCGGGCCCTCAACATGCGCCGGGGCTGAGAGGCGCAGCTGAACAACAGGACAAGACTCCAGAATCACAACCGGACCCGAGAACAGGACTGCACAGCCGCCGTCGCCACACCAGTAGACAGTCCACCCCAGTAGACTGTCTCCAGCCATGACATTCCATATTTCCTACCCCGCCGAGCTACCGGTTTCCGAGCGCCGCGAAGATCTGATGGCCGCCATCGCGGCCAACCAGGTGACCATCATCGCCGGCGAGACCGGCTCGGGTAAGACAACCCAGATCCCCAAGATGTGCCTGGAGCTCGGCTTGGGCGAGAACGGGCTGATCGGCCACACCCAGCCCCGCCGGCTCGCGGCCCGCACCGTGGCCGAGCGCATCGCGGAGGAACTCGGCGTCGAGATCGGCCAGGAAGTGGGCTTCCAGGTCCGCTTCACCGGCCAGGTCAGCCGGTCCACCAAGGTCAAGCTCATGACCGACGGCATCCTGCTGGCGGAAATCCAGCGGGACAGGCTGCTGCGCAAGTACAACGCCATCATCATCGACGAGGCCCACGAGCGCAGCCTCAACATCGACTTCATCCTCGGGTACCTCAAGCGGATCCTGCCGCAGCGCCCGGACCTGAAGATCATCATCACCTCGGCCACCATCGATCCGGAGCGCTTCGCCAAGCACTTCGGCACCGAGGAGGAGCCCTCCCCCATCATCGAGGTCTCGGGCCGGACATTCCCGGTGGAGATCCGCTACCGCCCGCTCTCCCAGCCCGCCGGCGGCACCGGTCCCGAAGAAGGAGCTGGGGAAGGCGCAGCCTCGGACGACGAACTCGAGGAGGACCGCGACCCGCTCGATGCCGTGTGTGACGCCGTCGACGAACTCGCGCTGGAAGCCCCCGGCGACGTCCTGATTTTCTTCTCCGGCGAGCGCGAAATCCGCGACGCGGCGGAGGCCCTCAACGCCCGCATCCGGTCCAACCGGCGCCTGGCCGGCACCGAGGTCCTTCCCCTCTTCGCCCGGCTGAGCCTGCAGGAGCAGCACAAGGTCTTCCACCCCGGCAGCAAACGCCGGATTGTGCTGGCCACCAACGTCGCCGAAACCTCGCTGACGGTCCCCGGCATCAAGTACGTCATCGACACCGGCACGGCGCGGATCTCGCGCTACTCGCACCGCACCAAGGTCCAGCGCCTGCCGATTGAGCGTGTCTCCCAGGCCTCGGCCAACCAGCGCTCGGGCCGTTGCGGCCGGGTCTCCGACGGCATCGCGATCCGGCTGTACTCCGAGGAGGACTTCGAGTCGCGGCCGCTGTTCACGGACCCGGAGATCCTGCGCACCAACCTCGCGGCAGTCATCCTGCAGATGACCGCCATGGGCGTGGCCCGCGGACCGAAGGATGTGGAGAACTTCCCCTTCGTCGAGCCGCCGGATTCGCGCGCCATCAACGACGGCGTCAGCCTCCTGCGCGAGCTCGGCGCCCTCAGCGCCGCCCGGCCCCAGGAGCCGGCGGACGACGGCGACGGCCGCCGGCCTGCCGGCGCTGCCGCCGGAAGAAACGGCGGCGGGCTCACCGCCGTCGGGCAGCAGCTGGCCCAGCTGCCGGTGGACCCCAGGCTCGGCCGGATGATCGTGGAGTCCGGCAAGCGCGGCTGCGTCCGCGAGGTCATGATCCTGGCCGCGGCGCTGACCATCCAGGACCCGCGCGAGCGCCCAACCGACAAACAACAGCTCGCCGCGGAGAAGCACGCCCGGTTCCGGGACGAGAACTCGGACTTCACCGGCTACCTGAACCTGTGGAACTACCTGCAGGAGAAGCAGCAGGAACTGTCCTCCACGGCGTTCCGCCGGCTCTGCCGCAACGAGTTCATCAACTATCTGCGGGTCCGGGAGTGGCAGGACCTGTTCGCCCAGCTCCGCCAGCTCGCCCGGCCGCTGGGCATCAGCCTGGACAACAAACGGCTCACCGATCCGGTCGGCAACCACGAGGGCATCCACATGAGCCTGCTCTCGGGGCTGCTGAGCCACATCGGCATCCTCGACGAACGCAAGCGCGAATACGTCGGTGCCCGGGGCACCCGCTTCGCGATCTTCCCCGGCTCGGCGCTGTTCAAGAAGTCCCCCACGTTCGTGATGGCCGCCGAGCTGGTCGAGACCAGCCGGCTCTGGGCCAGGGTGGCGGCGAAGTTCGATCCGCTCTGGGCCGAGCAGGTGGCACCGCACCTGGTCAAGCGCAGCTACAGCGAACCACACTGGTCCAAGAAGATGGGCTCGGTGATGGCCCATGAAAAGGTCACGCTCTACGGGGTGCCGATCATTCCCAGCCGGCGGGTCAACTACGGACGGGTGGATCCCGAGCTGTCCCGGGAGCTGTTTATCCGGCACGCCCTGGTCGAGGGCGACTGGCAAACCCACCACAAGTTCTTCCACCGCAACCGTGCCCTGCTCCAGGAAGTCGAGGAACTCGAGGCGCGGATGCGCCGCCGCGACATCCTGGTCGACGACGAGACCCTCTTCGAGTTCTACGACGCCCGGATCGGCGCGGACGTCGTATCAGAGCGGCACTTCGACAAGTGGTGGAAGGACGCGCGGCAGCAGGATCCCACGCTGCTCGACTTCGACCAGTCCCTGCTGATCAGCGAGGACGCCGCGGCACTGGACGACTCGGCCTACCCCAAGACCCTGCTGCACAAGGGCTTCGAGCTGCCGCTGAGCTACGAGTTCCACCCCGTGGCTCCCGGTTCACCACCGAATCCTTCGGACGGGGTGACCGCCGAGGTCCCGGTGCTGTTCCTGAACCAGCTGGACGACGCCGCGTTCCGCTGGCTGATTCCCGGGCAGCGGGTGGAACTGGTGACAGCGCTCATCAAATCTCTGCCCAAGCAGATCCGCAAGAACTTCGTTCCCGCCCCTGATGTGGCCCGTCAGGCAGTCGCGGCGCTGGAAGCGGACTTCGATCCCGCCACGGACGAGCTCGAACCGTCGCTGGAACTGGTGCTGCGCCGGATCCGCGGACAGGTCATCCCGCCAGGGTCCTGGAACTGGGACGCCGTACCTGCGCATTTGCGGGTCAGCTTCCGGGTGGTGGATTCCCGCGGCAAGTTGCTTGATGAGGGCAAGGACCTCACCGCGCTGCAGGAGCGGCTGGCCCCGGCAACCCGCCGTGCCATCGCGGAATCCCTCGGCGCCACACCGGGCACCACGGCACCGGCCCAAGGGAAGTCCGGCCTGAAGGGGCAGGACACAGGAAATGGAAAAGACGCCCGGACCTCACACGCCGGCACGTCGCCGTCGGCCGCCCTGGCGGCTGCCACAGCCGCGGCCCCGGGCGGGTTCACGGAAAAGTCCGGGCTCACGGACTGGACCTTCGGAACCGTTCAGCGCCAGGTCCAGGGCATCGTTGGCGGTCACACCGTCACCGGCTACCCGGCCTTGGTGGACGAGGGAAAGTCCGTGGCGCTGCGGCTGTTCCAGACGCCGTCGGAACAGCAGGAAGCCATGCGCGGCGGTGTCATCAGGCTCCTGGCCCTGAAAGTGCCGCCGCCGGACCGGTACGTCCTGGAGCACTTGAGCAACACCGAGAAGCTGACGTTCAGCCAGAACCCGCACGGTTCCGTGACGGCGCTCATCGCTGACTGTGCCCTGGCCGCCATCGACAAGCTCACCCCGGCCGCACTGCCGTGGGACGAGGCATCGTTCAAGGCGCTGTACGAGAACGTCCGGGCGGAGCTGATCGACACCGTCTTCACTGTCACCGCCGTCGTCGAACGCATCCTGGCCAGCACCCGCCGGATCGAAAAGCAGCTCAAGGCCACCACCAGCCTGGCGCTGATCAGCGCGCTCAACGACGTCAAGATCCAGCTCGAACAGCTGGTGTATCCGGGGTTCGTGGCACGCACGGGCTACGCCCAGCTCAGCCAGCTGCCCCGCTACCTCACGGCGATCGAAAAACGCCTCGAGAAGCTTCCGGGCAACGTCCAGCGGGACGCCCAGCACATGGCCGCTGTCCAGGCCCTCGAGGACGACTACGACGACGCCGTTTCCGCGCTGCTGCCCGGGCGGCGGGCCGGTGCGGAGTTAACCCACGTGCGCTGGATGATCGAGGAACTGCGGGTGAGCCTCTTCGCCGTCGAACTCGGGACCGCCTATTCGGTGTCCGAGAAGCGCATCCGGGCGGCGCTTAACAAAGTACTGGCGCCGGCGTAGACCCTTTGGGGAATGCTGCGCCGGCGCCAGTACTTGGCGACGTGATTGCTTGCTTCTAGGCCTTCGGAACGTGCTCCGCGTGGCCGGCCGTGCGGAGGCCCTCGCGGAGCTTCTCCGCGTTGGCGTCCAGCCTGGCCGGATCCGGGTGGTGGTCCGCCGAGCCGAAATCAAAATCCGCCATCGAGTTGGAGGGCCATACGTGCACGTGCATGTGGTTGATTTCGTAGCCGGCCACGATCAGCCCTGCCCGGGCGGCGTCGAACACGTCCACCTGGACTGCACCGATCTTGCGGGCAACCTCCATGACCCGGCTCAGCACCTCCGGCGAGGCGTCCGTCCAGCGGTCCACTTCCTCGGTGGGCACCACCAGGGTGTGTCCGTCGGCCAGCGGGCCCATGGTCAGGAACGCCACCACGTGGTCCTCGCGCCAGACAAAGCGGCCCGGGATCTCGCCGTTGATGATTTTGGTGAAGAGAGTGCTCATGCGTCCGCCTTTTCTGCCGGGGACCCCAGGGTACTGACGTCCAGGACAAAACGGTACTTCACGTCGCCCGCCACCATGCGGTCGTAGGCTTCGTTGAGCTGGTCTGCCCCGACCACCTCGACGTCGGACACCACGCCGTGCTCGGCGCAGAAGTCCAGCATCTCCTGGGTCTCGGCGATGCCGCCAATCAGCGAACCCGCGTAGGCGATCCGGCGCCGGATCAGCGCCCCCGGGTTGACGGGCGGCATCGGATCGGCGGGCAGGCCCAGCTGGAACAGCGCGCCGTCCAGGCGCAGCGTGCGGAAGAAGGGGTTGAGGTCGTGCGGCGCGGCGACGGTGTCGATGATGACGTCGATGCTGCGGTTCGCGGCTTCCATGGCGGCGGGGTCGGTGGAGAGGATGACGTCGTCGGCACCCAGCTCGCGGGCCGCGGCGAACTTGCTCTCCGACGTCGTGAAGACCTTCACCTCGGCGCCCATGGCCTTGGCAATCTTGACGGCCATATGGCCGAGGCCGCCCAGCCCGACGACGCCGACGACGTCGCCTTCCTCGACCTCGAAGTGGTTCAGGGGCGAATACGTGGTGATGCCTGCGCACAGCAGGGGCGCGACGGCGGCGGGGTCCAGGATTTCCGGAACCCGCAGGACATAGTTGCGGTCCACCACGATGGACGTGGCGTACCCGCCCTGGGTGATGGCGCCGTCGTTGCGCGCATCCTTGGCCCCGTAGGTTCCCACCAGAGCGTTTTCGCAATACTGCTCGAGGCCGTCCAGGCAGCTGTCGCATTCGCGGCAGGAATCCACCATGCAGCCCACGCCAACGCGTTCACCGATCGTGAAGTCGTCGACGTCGGCACCGAGCCGGGAGACCCGGCCGACAATCTCGTGGCCCGGGATCAACGGGTACGTGTCGCCGCCCCATTCACCCCGGGTGGCGTGGACGTCCGAGTGGCAGAGTCCGCAGAATTCGATGGCGATCTCGACGTCGTCCGCCTTCGGTGCCCGGCGGGAGACGGTCAAGGAAACAAGGCCGCTATCCGGCGCGGTGGCACCGTATGCGGCGGCCAGGGTGGGGCCGGCGGTCTGCGCGGCGCTGCCCGCGGCGGTGCTCGCTGCCGTGCTCGCGTCGCTGTCCGGATCCGGCAGCGGCTTGGCAAGGGGCGGGGGTACGGGACGTCCAGGTGTCATACGTTGACGCTACCCCCGGTTCTGGCAGGTATTCCACTTTTGGTGCGGCTCGCCGCGCTGCCGGGCCAGAATCGATGCGGGGATTCCGGTGTCACAGTGGGTTGCCGCTACCGCTGACATGGCCGCCCACAAGGCCTTTTTCCTCCTCCTCTGGTTGTGCCTTTTAATGTCAGACCCCCGGACTTAAGTTCAACTATGGACGGCAACCAGGGGCCCGACGTGGCTCCATCAGTAGCAGGGCGGGCTGGCGACGAATTCCGGGACCTGCTCGCGTTCTGCGCCCGCACGCTCCGGGACTTTCGTCAGGCCGAGGATCGAGCCGGAATCATCGAACAGTACCGGCAGCTCGACGAGTTGAAGTCTGCGATCGACACCTTGCTGATGCTCCTTCGGCTCGACGT